>JALUUA010000297.1 GCA_027021605.1 Candidatus Bipolaricaulota bacterium
GCTTTTGCACGAGTAGCGCCTCGTCGTGGATCCGCTCGCTCCCCCCGATGATCTCCCCATACCCCTCTGGGGCGATGAGGTCGGCAGCTAAGACCACGTCGGGGTCCTCGGGGTCGGGCTGCATGTAGAACGCCTTCATCCGCGCGGGGAACTTCTCGATGAACACGGGCAGCTGAAAGTGCTCGCCCAACGCCTCCTCGTGCGGCGCCCCGAAGTCCTCCCCCCAGGGGATCTCCAAGCCCTTCTCCTTCAAGATTTGAAGGGCCTCCGCGTACGTGATCCGCGGGAAGGGCTCTTCCACCGCCCTCTGGAGGGGCGAGGGGTCCCGCTCCCGCATCCCCAGATCCTCGGAGCGGCGCTCCAGCACCCTCTTTACAATGTATTTGACAAGCTCCTCCTGAAGCTGGAGGTTGCGCTCGTGGTCCCAGTAGGCCATCTCCGCTTCGGCCATCCAGAACTCGATGAGGTGCTTGCGCGTCTTGGAGCGCTCCGCCCGGAACGCGGGGCCGATCCAGTACACCCGCCCCAAGGCCATCGCCGTCGCTTCCAAGTAGAGCTGCCCGCTCTGGGACAAGTAGGCTTTCTCGTCGAAGTACTCCACCTCGAAGAGGGTGGTCGTGCCCTCCACGGAGAGGGGCGTGAAGATGGGCGCCTCCGTGGCCACGAACCCCCGCTCGTGGAAGAAGTCGCGAATGGCCTGCATCACCTCGTGGCGGATTCTTAAGATAGCAGCCTGCCGCGGCGAGCGGATCCACAGGTGCCGGTGATCGAGCAGAAACCCGGGACCGTGTTCCTTGGGGGTGATGGGATAGTCCTGCGCCCGGTGGACCAATTCCAGCTTGGAGATCGCCAGCTCATACCCCGTGGGCGCGCGGGGGTCCTCCTTGGGCACCCCCACGACTTTGATGGCCGATTCCTGGGTCAGCTCCTCGGCCACCTCGAAGGCTTCCGGGTTCTTCTTGGTGACCACCGCCTGGAGGATGCCGCTCCCGTCTCGGAGAATTAAAAATTGAATCCCCCCGCTGGAGCGCTTCTGGTAGAGCCAGCCCTGGAGCTGCACCTCCTCGCCCAGCACTTGAGGGATCTCCGCGATGCGTACCGTCTTTGCGCTCATGGGATCTCCTTCATCACGTCCAAGAGCTGTTCGTGGATGTACCCGTTCGAGGCCAAGAGCTCGCGGCCCTCGGGGCCGACCTCGCCCCCCTGCAGGTCCGTGCAGGCCCCGCCGGCCTCCTGCACCAACAAGTACCCGGCGGCCATGTCCCAGCGGTGCAGGCTGAGATCCCAGTAAGCTTCGAGTTTCCCGCAGGCCACGTACGCCAAACACAAAGCCGCCGAGCCGAACCGGCGCACGCTCTGGGCCCGCGGCAGAAAGGCCCGCAAGATCTGAAGGTTGCGCTCCTTAAGCCGGGGGCGCAGCGGAAAGCCCGTGGCCAGCAGGCTCCCCTTGAGGTCGGCGATGCGGGAAACGGCAAGGGGTTTTCCGTTGCGTTCGGCCCCCTCGTCCCTTATGGCCGTGTACAGCTCGTCGCGGAGGGGGTCGTAGATGACGCCCACCAACACCTCGCCCTGCCCCTCGAGGGCGATGGAGACCCCGAAGAACGGGATGCCGTGGGCGTAGTTCGTCGTCCCGTCCAGGGGGTCGATCACCCAGCGATAGGGCGCGTCCGTCCGCCGGGGCGGGCTCTCCTCCGAGAGGATCCCGTGGTCAGGGTACGCCTTGCCGATGCGCTCTAGGATGATGCGCTCCGCGGTCCGGTCGGCCTCGGTCACCAGATCGTGGTGGCTCGTCTTGAGGTCGTAGCGGTCGATCGTGCCGAAGCGCTCCTTTAAGAAGCTACCGGCCTCGCGGGCCGCCTCGACGGCCACCATCAAGAACTCGCTGCGGGTTTGGGCCTCGGTCGTCATCCCCGACTACATGCGCTCCTTCACGAGCTTGAGGGTCTCCTCCCGAAGCTTAGGGGCCTCTCGCGCTAGGGCTTCGCGCTTTTGGGCGTACTCGCCCCGGAACGCCTCATCCTTGAGGTATTTGAGGTTGATGTCCACGTTGAGCAGCGCGGAGTGGAGCGCGGCCTCCGCCATATATGCGGCCGTCCCGACGTCGCTGATCGCCGTGGGCGTCCCGTGCTCGGCCATGGCTCGGGCCCTCTCCAGCACGCGCAGGCACGCTTCCGCCGTGCGGCAGGGGACCTCGGTAGCCCCCTTTAACGCCTCTTGGATAGCGGCCTTGCGCTTCTCCTTCTCCTCGTCCGTGGCCTTGGGGAGCTTGTAGGCGGCCATCACCCGGTCAAAAGCCTCCTCGTCCTCGTCGGCCAGCGCTAGAAGCTCGCGACGGAGGCCGTCGGCCTCCTCGACGATGCTTTGCAGCTTCCGGCGAAGCCCCTCGTCCTCGTCCTCGAGCTTGCCGACGGTAAGGCGCCCGACCATGGCCACAAGTGCTGCAGCGAGGCTCCCTACCACCCCGGAAGCGCTTCCGCCCCCGGGCGTGGGCGCGTCCGAAGCGAGCTTGTCCAAGTACTCATGCAGGGGATACTGAGCCGTGTTCGTCATAGGGGATCACGGACGTACTATAGGCCCTCCAACAGGGCGCGTCAAGGAGCGCTTTGGCTTCTACAACGTTGCCTCTTACAATGAAGATTGGGTGATCGTCGGTGCTAACGAGCTATATCCGCGCAGCCATGAGGCAAGCCCGCTTTGAGCTTCTAGAAGACGGCACTTTCTACGGGAGCATTCCCGGCTTTGAAGGGGTGTGGGCCAACGCTCCCACCGAGGAAGAGTGTCGTCAGGAACTCCAAGAAGTGCTGGAGGAATGGATTATCTTCCGCCTCAAGCACGATCTTCCCTTGCCCGTAGTAGGAGATCTCGATCTGAATCGTATTGCTGCATAAATAAAAAGCCTTCTATGAAGCGCATCACGAGACGTCGGGCGATGGTCCTGGCCCTGGGGGCCGCGCTCGGGACGCTGGCCTTGAAGGGCTTTGCTTATTGGCTCACAGGCTCGGTCGCCCTTCTGTCGGACGCCGCCGAGTCGCTCATCAACCTCACGGCCGCCGTGATCGCCCTGATCGCCCTGGAGATCGCCTCCCGGCCCGCGGACGCCACCCACGCCTACGGCCACGAGAAGGCGGAGTACTTCAGCAGCGGCGTCGAGGGCGTGCTCATCCTGGGGGCCGCGGCGGGCATCTCCTACAAGGCCTGGGAGCGCCTCTGGAACCCCGTCCCCCTCACGGACCTCCCGGAGGGCCTGGGGATCTCCGTGCTGGCCGCCCTCATCAACGGGGGCGTGGCTCTCGCCCTGCTGCGCATGGCCCGCCGGCACGACTCCATCACCTTGGAGGCCCACGCCAAGCACCTCCTCACGGACGTCTGGACCACCGCGGGGGTGGTGGGGGGCCTGGGAGCCGCCCTCCTCACGGGCGGGTGGTGGCTCGACCCCGTGCTCGCCCTCATCGTGGCCCTCAACATCGTCGTATCGGGCGTGGAGCTGCTGAAGCGCTCCGTCCAGGGGCTCATGGACCACGCCCTGCCCCCCGAGGAGCTGCAGACGATCGAGCGGGTCCTGCAGCGCTACACCGAGGACGGCCGGGTGGCGTATCACCGCCTGCGGACCCGCCGCGCCGGGCGGAAGCGCTTCATCGACTTCCACCTCCTCGTGCCGGGGGACCGCACCGTTCAGGAGACCCACGACCTCTGCGAGCGGATCGAGGCCGAGCTTAGGGAGGCCTTGGGGGAGGCGAGCATCACCATCCACGTCGAGCCCCTGGAGGACCCGGCCTCCTTCGACGAGCACCCCTGACCCCGACGCGTGGGATTGCCTTTCATCCCGAGCGTACGCGATAATCGGGGTCCGAGGGTAGGGGGCACGGAAATGGCAGCCATCTCCGTCAAGGATTTGGTCAAGCGCTACGGTCCGATCCGCGCCGTGGACGGGGTCAGCTTCGAGGTCCGCCCCGGGGAGATCTTCGGGCTGTTGGGCCCCAACGGCGCGGGCAAGACGACCACCATCGAGTGCCTGGAGGGGCTGCGCGTCCCCGACGGGGGGGCGATCCGCGTCCTGGGCCTCGATCCCCGACGGGATCGCTACGAGCTGCACCAGCGCATCGGCGTGCAGCTCCAGTCCACGGCGCTCCCCGACCGCATCCGGGTGGGCGAGGCTTTGAAGCTGTTCGCCTCGCTCTACCGCCGCCGCGGGCCGTGGGGGCGGCGCTGGGAGGGGCTCCTCGAACCCCTGGGGTTGGCCGACAAGCTCCGGCGGTACTACCACAGCCTCTCCGGGGGGCAGAAGCAGCGGCTCCACATCGCGCTCGCCCTGGTCCACGGGCCGGATCTCGTCTTCTTGGACGAGCTGACCACGGGACTCGACCCCCAGGCCCGCCGCGCCGTGTGGGATTTCATCCAAACGATCCGGGGACGGGGCACCACGGTGTTCCTGACCACGCACTACATGGAAGAGGCGGAGCGCCTCTGCGATCGGGTCGCGGTCCTGGACCGCGGCAAGATCCTCGCCTTGGGCAGCCCGCAGGAGCTGATCGCCCGCTTCGGGGGCGAGAGCCGGATCGTCTTCCGCCCCCTTCGGCAACGGCCCCCCTCCGGCTCCGGGTCGGCGCCCGAACCCGGGGAAAGGGGAGGGGCGGCCCGCTGGGAGGGGCTCCCCTACGTCCGCCGGGTGCGCCTCGAGGCCGACGGGAGGGTTGTGCTCTACAGCACGAAGAGCAGCGCGACGCTGGCGGCCCTCATCCGGGAGGCCGAATCCCGGGGCTGGGACCTGGAGGAGCTGCACGTCCAGCGGGCCACGCTCGAGGACGTCTTTTTGGCGCTTACGGGGAGGGAGCTGCGGGGATGACGACCCTGCGGGGCTTTCTCCGCCTCACCTGGGTGGAGATGCTGCTCTTCCTGAGGGAGTGGCAGGCGGTCTTCTTCAGCTTCGTGTTCCTGCCGATGCTCCTCTTTTTGTTTGGGGCGATCTTCCGCACCCACCCCGGGGTGGAGCTGGGGGGCTTCGCGCAGGGGGACCTGTTGCTGCCGATCCCCATGGCGATCGGGATCGCCTCCAACGCGATCTACACCGTAAGCGGCCCGCTGGCCGTCTACCGGGAGCGGGGGATCCTCAAGCGGTTTTGGGCCACCCCCCTTCGGCCCTACGCGGTGCTCCTCGCCCAGGGGGCGGTCGTCTACGCGATGACGCTGCTGGCCGCTTTATTGCTCATCGGGATCGCCAAGTTCTCCTTCGGGCTGAGCGCCGCCGTCAACCCCTGGGCGATGTGGGGGGCCTTCACGCTGGGCTCGGCCGCGCTCATCTCGTTGGGCTTTCTGTTGGGAAGCCTCTTTCCCACCGCCCGGTCGACGTACGCGATCAACTCGACGATCTTCTTCGGGATGATCTTCTTGAGCGGGACGGCGATCCCCTTGGAGCTCCTGCCGCCCGCCGTGAAGGGGGTGGCCCAGTTCATCCCCCTCACGTACGTGCTCGACCTGCTGAAGCACGCCTGGCTGGGACAGGGGAGTTGGCCCCTCTCCCAGGACCTGGCCGTCTTGGGGGGGCTTGCCGTAGGGGCCACCGCTCTGGCCGCGGCCCTCTTCCGCTGGGACTAGCCCCGATACCCCTAGCGGAGCAGGAGAACCTCGATGAGTTCTTCGCCCGCTTCAGCTCTAGGGGCTCCACGGCCCAGATTTTGTCATCTTTCGTCGATCTTTGTATATTTTTGTTTGTGAAAGTCGTCTGCGACGCCGATGGGCTCATCAAGCTGGCCAAGGCGGGCATCTTAGAAGCCTTCGCCCGGCGGGTGGATTTGCTCGTGGCGCCGACGGTCTATCGGGAGGCCGTCGAGGAGGGGAAAGCCCGCGGCCATCCGGACGCCTGGGAGATCGAGCAGGTCCTCCGGGAGCACGGGAGAATTCTGCAGCCGCCTCGCGGCGGGCGGACACGCCCTCAGACTCCCGAAGCCCCGGCGATCGAAGCGCTGCCCCTGGGCGCCGGGGAGAGGGAGACCTGGGTCGTCTTCGTACGGGAGAAGGCCGACGCCGTCCTCAGCGACGATCGGGGGTTCCTGCACGCGCTGGAGGCGCAGGGGATTCCGTATCTCACCCCGGCGGCGGCCTTGGTCGGGTTGGCCCGGCAGGGAACCCTCTCCCGGTCGGAAGCCCTCCGCGCCCTGGAGCGGCTCCGTCCCTGGATCCGCAGGGAGCAGTACGAGGCGGCCCGTCGGGATCTGGAGGCCCTCAACGGAGACGGAGACGGAGACGGAGACGGGC
>JALUUA010000298.1 GCA_027021605.1 Candidatus Bipolaricaulota bacterium
GGGAGCCCTCGGAAGCCCTGATCCGGAGGCTCGAGGGGGCCCTCGGCCGCCCTTGGAGGGAGCTAAAGCCGCTGAGCGCGCCGTTTGCCCGCTCGGACACCCCGAGCGTCACGACGGAAGCGCTGGCCTGGACGATCCTCGCCGAGATCGCCCAGGCCCGGCACCGAAGCGCCCAGGGGGACCCGGAATCCCTTGTGTACCTCTATTTGGCCTCCCAACAGGTCGGCTTTGCCCAAGAGGAGCTGCTCGATCGCTCCACCGGGCTGTATCGGCCGGCCTGGCGCGACGGGGCGCCCTACGGGGACCCGGAGCTCGACGACCAATTCGGGATGCTTTGGGCGCTCTCCGCCTACAGCGCCGCGGGCGCGCTGCTGCCCTCCGATGTCGCTCGGAGCGAGGAGCTCTTCCGGGAGCAGACGGCTCCCCTGGCGGATCGCCTCTTCCGCGCCCTGGAGCGCCTCCTCCGGGGGACGCCCCGGGCGCTCGACGCGGTGCCCCTCACCCGAAGGGCGCTATGGGCGGCGGCTCTCGGCGCCTACGAGCGGGCGATGCCGTCCCGAGCGACGGAGGTCGAGCGGCTCCGCCGAGCCCTCCTCCCCGAGGACTCGGCGATCCCGGAGGTGCTCCGCTGGACGAAGCGCCCCTTCGGCGGGAGGCTCGCGCTGGCCGAGTTGGCCGAGCGCGTCCTCCTGCTGGGGGCGATTTCGGAGCTCGACGATTCCGCGCCCCAAGGGGCGCGGGGGGAAGCCCTGCGCAGCTTGCTCGCGTTGCTCGCGGAACCGGCGGTGCAGCGCCTCCTGGACCCGATCCCGTGGCCCGCAGAGGTCGTTTTCAACCCGAACACCCAGGAATGGGAAGCCCAAGCCCAGGAGCCCGTTCCGGTGGGGGCGGCCATGGCCCTCGCGTACGGGCTCCTATCGCTGGCACCGCCGGACTCCCCGGGAGCGGGACCCGCAGGGGAATCCCCCCCGCGGGCCGCTCCGTCGGGTTCCCGGAGGACGCTCGAGGAGCTGGCCCGCAAGCTCCGGGGGATGAACGAGCGGCTGCAGGTCCTGGAGGCGGGGCTCGAAGCCCTCGAGGAAACGGTGAGCTCCCGCCCCCCCACGGACGCGGAGATCTCCGACGCGGTAGCCGCAGCGGAGGGGGAGAAGGAGAAAAAGAAAGAGAAAGAGCAAGAGAGAGGCGAGGAGGGGACCTGGGGTCCCTGGGACGCGCTGTTCGTAGGGGGGGCGTTGCTCCTCGGCTTGGGCGGGGTTCTGCGGGCGTGGCGGAGGCAGCGGTAAGGTGGCCCTT
>JALUUA010000299.1 GCA_027021605.1 Candidatus Bipolaricaulota bacterium
GGCGTCGTGGAAGCTTCTTTCTATGGTCTCTGCCGTTGAAGAGGGATGGATCCTGCAGGGGGTGGACGAGGAGCTGGGGGCGGGGATGAAAGTGGATCTGGTCTGGGTTAAAGAGGACCCGCAGTTAGCCGGAGGAGCTAGGGTGCTTGTGCTGACCCAGATCGCGGGTGAGGGGCGCCCGCAAGAGGTCGTCGAGTGGTTAAAGGTCGCGTTGGACCGGATCGATTCGTTCCAGAACGCTGCCCGCGCCCAGCTGGCCGCCGTCGGCTACCTGTTCGAGAAGCCTCAGAACAACGCGAATCTGTCGGGAGTGATCGCGGAACTTCAAGCCCAATTCGGGGATACGTCGAATCCCATCGTGATCGCATGGACCGATGCGGGCGGAGAGGACCACGTTGTCTGCGTAGGATGTAACGACCGATTTACGCTGGAAGATGCCAAGAGACCCGCCTGTCAACAGAAGGGCATCTGCGCGGGTATCGTCCAAACACCCGAAGAATTTCTCAGAGAGTATCCTCCCTCCCAAAGCTCCCAAACCTCCGGCGGTGGGATCATCGAGCCCGCGAGAGCCGGCGTCTGAGGTGATGCCTATTCGGGTCGGTACGTACGTCTCCAGCGGTTGCGTTCGTCCAATCGTCTAGCGAGGAGGTAGATGCAGAAATGAGAACCGTAACCCCGGGCCTAAAGCTGAAAGCCCTCTTGATCGCTCTAGGATCCCTGGGGTGGATCGTGTTGGTAGGGTTTGCGTACTCACCGCAGGCCCTCACCGTTTGCCCTGCAGGGTGTCCTCCCCCCTCGGTTCAGCCGAAGATCGAGGTTCCCCATGCTAGGGGAAGCTCTGCCCCTCCCCTCTATCCCCCTACGGTCACCGTCTGCCCGGAAGGCCCCCCGGTCTGCGACTACGCCACCCTGGGGGAAGCGATCGCCGCAGCGGAGCCCTACACGCTCCTCGCCATCCGATCGGGGACCTACCCCGAAAACCTCGTCCTGGATAAGTCCCTCCGCCTCCGCGCGGAGCCGAACGCCAACGTAGAGGTCCGGGGCGTGGAGCCGGGGGTTCCCGTCTTGACCCTCGACGTCCAAGGCGAGATGCAGGTCTCCCTGGAGGGGATCACCTTCCGAGCCAGCCCGCCCTCCGGGCCGGTGACCGAGAACCCCCTAAGCTGCTTCCGCCCGGAGGCCGTCTGTTCCCCCGGGATCGTCGTTCGGGGAACGGGGTCGCTGAGCTGGGTGCTGCGGGATGCGGAGATCACGGGGGCGACCCGCGATGGGATCGCGTGTGCCGAGGAGCTGGAGCTGCGGGCGTTGCACGTGATCCTGGAGCGGGTTCGCCTGACCCGCAACCTCCTCAACGGGATTGCCTGGGGATGCGAGGGGGCCCGCGATGGGGTCCTGATCGTGCGGGAGAGCCTCGTGGCCCATAACAGCCTGGTGGGACTGATGCTGTTTGTGGAGGGAGAGGGCTCGTCGCATCGGGTGATCGTGGAGAGGAGCACCTTCTTGGGAAACTCGAAGGGCTTGATGGCGGATGGGAATCGGGTGGACTTGACCGTTCAAGACAGCATCTTTGCGCAGAACCGGGACTGGGGATTGGCAGCTCAATTCGACCGAGGCAGCTCGTTGCTCCTCCGATCGAGCCGATTCGCGTCAAACGGAGCGGGAATCGTTTTGAGAGGCATCATGCAGGGGGTAGAGGACTTAACGGAAGAGGACTTCGAGGCTGAGGCATTGGTCATAGAGGGTGTCCACGTTTGGGGGAATAAGTGGGGCATTAACGCAGGAGCAGGATGGCCCCTTCGGATCCGTTCTTCGGTCATCGAGCAGAACGTTCAAGGGGTGGCAATCCGGTTGGCAGACCCATGGGTGGAACTGCAGGGGAACTGGATTCGCAGGAACCAAGAGTGGGGAGTTACCCTCTTTCGGGACACATGCGTTGAGGGAGGGTCTCCGCCGCATGCCTGGCTCCCGGTTGTGGTGCGCGGGGAGGGAAACCGCATAGAGGAGAACGGGCGGGGGGACCTCTGTCCCGAGGACTTCCCCTGGCCGGAGGACCTCGTAGCCCCCGATGCCGACGAAAGGGCGCCATGAACGCACCCCGAGAGGCGCTGCGCACCCGGGTGAGGGAACTCCCCGACGAGCCGGGGGTCTATCTGCTCAAAGACGCCCGGGGGCGCGTGATCTACGTGGGTAAGGCCGCTTCCCTGCGCAACCGGGTGCGCTCCTACTTCCAGTCCCCCAAGGCCCTGGACCCCAAGGCCCGGGCGCTGGTAAACGAGGTCGCAGACGTCGAGGTGATCGTCACCGCCGACGAGCACGAGGCCCTCCTGCTGGAGGACACCCTCGTCAAGCGCCATCAGCCCCGCTACAACGTGCGCCTCCGGGACGACAAGCGCTACCCCTATTTGAAGCTCACCGCGGAGCCCTTCCCGCGGCTGGTGCTCACCCGCCGGGTCGAGGGGGATGCCCAGAGGGGGGCCCGCTACTTCGGGCCGTACACGAACGCGCGGGCGATGCGCGAGGCCCGGCGCGTGCTGCAGAAGCTCTTTCGCATTCGGACCTGTTCGCTTAAGATCCCACCCGACGGGGCCTCCGTAAGGAAGCGGCCCTGCTTGGACTATCACCTCGGGCTGTGCGACGCGCCCTGCGTGGGGGCCGTGAGCGTGGAAGAATATCGCCGCCTGGTGGACGAGGCGACGCTCTTTTTGCAGGGGCGGCACCGCGAACTCCTCCCCCAGCTCCGACGGGAGATGGAAGCCGCCTCCCGGCGCCTGGAATTCGAGCGGGCCGCCCGGATCCGCGACCGCCTCCAAGCCCTGGAGCAGCTGCAGCGCTCCTGCAAGACCCGCGACCCCGCCCGCGGCGATCAAGACGCCCTCGGGATCGCCGCGCAGGGGGATCTAGGGGCCGTCGAGGTCCTGCAGATACGCAACGGCGTCTGGGTGGGGCGCGAGCGCTTCTCCCTGGCGCTCCCCCCCGAAAGCTCGCTAGAAGAAGCGCTGCTCGCGTTCCTCAAGCAGCGCTACGGCTCCGGCGCCTCCATCCCGAAGGAGATCCTGCTCCCCCGGGAGATCCCCCCCGAGGAGAGGGAGGGTGTCGAGGGCTGGCTGAGCGCCCGGCGCGGCTCCCGGGTCCATCTCAAGACGCCCAAGCGGGGACCGAAGGCCCGGCTCGTCCAGACGGCCCAACGGAATGCTCAGCTGGCCCTCGAGGAGGAGCTTCGCCGACGCCGCCTGCAGCGGGAACTCCAAGCCCATCAAGAGCCCCTGCGGGAGCTTCGGCGGGTCCTGGGGCTCCCCGAGGTCCCGCGGAGGATCGAGGGCTTCGACGTCTCCACCATCCAGGGCCGGGAGCCCGTGGCCTCGATGGTCGTCTTCGCGGACGGCGCACCCGAGAAGGGCGCCTACCGCCGCTTCGGGATTCGAGGTTTCGAGAAGCCGGACGACGTGGCGATGCTGGCCGAGGCGGTCCGCCGCCGCCTCGAGCGCGCCCTCGAGGTCGATGAAAAATTCCTGCCGCTGCCCGACCTCCTGCTGCTGGACGGCGGGAAGGGACAGCTCCACGCCGCGCTCCAAGTCTTAAAGGAGCTGGGCCTGGAGATCCCCACCGTCGCGCTGGCCAAAGAAGAAGAGCTTTTGCACCTGCCGGGGCGCCCCCGCCCCTTGAGGCTCCCCGGGAGCTCCCCCGCGCTTCGGCTGCTCCAGCGGGTCCGCGACGAGGCCCACCGCTTTGCGCTGACTGCGCACCGGGCCCGGCGCACCCGGAGGGGCCTGCAATCCCTCTTGGACGAGATCCCCGGGATCGGCCCCCGGCGCAAGCGCGCCCTCCTGCGGCGATTCGGGTCGCTCAAGCAGCTGCGGGAGGCTTCCGTCGAGGAGCTTCGGGAGGCCGGGCTCCCCCGGGCGGTGGCCGAGCGCCTCCACCAAGCCCTGCGGGAGGTTGCACCGCCCTCCTCCCGCGCCTAAGATGGCCCCTGAGGGATGGCCATGAGGATCCGAAGCGCGCTTCGCGGGATCGGGATGCTCATCGGAGCCCTTCTCTTGGGCCTGATCCTCCCCGGCGTCGGGCAGCCCGACGACGATGGGGAGAAAGTCGTCCCCCCGGTCGTGATCGTCCCCCCCTCCGAGAGCCGCCTGGAGGTCAAGATCTGGACGGATTTTCAGCTCTACGCGCCGGGCGAGCCCCTGCGGGTCTACCTCCGAACCAATCGAGACGCGTACGTCTACGTCTACAACGTCAACCCCGTGGGCAAGGTGACGCTGCTGTTTCCCAACGCCTTCTCACCTAACCCTTTCTTGAAGGCGGGCGAGCACGTCCTGCCCGACAAGCCCGACTACAGCTTCGTGGTGGAGAAGCTCTACGGCGTGGAGACCCTCCAAGCCCTGGCGCTCCTCAAGCCCTTGCCCCTCCTGGAGGAACTGGCGGCCCAGAGCTTGGAGGAGGCCCCCTTCCCCCGGCTCAAGGGGAAGCCGGAGGAACTCAAGCCCCAGGTCGAAACGCTCCTCCAGATCACCGTGGAGCCGGACGAGTGGGCCGCCGACTGGGCGCAGTTCGTGGTGGGGCCCGCGGTGGCCCACCTGAGGATCACCAGCGAGCCCTCGGGAGCGCGGGTGCTCCTCAACGGCAAGGAGATGGGCACCACGCCCCTTACGCTCGACCTCGAGCCGGGGCAGTTCTTCCTCGTGCTGCGCAAGGAGGGCTATCGCCCTTGGGTCAAGAGCCTCCAGTTGGGGAACCGCTCTTCCTACGAGTTCTCCGTCGCGCTGGAGCCCGACCCGAGCGCCCCGCCCGCGGCGGCCGCCGGGGAGGAAGCGCCGCCCTCCGCCTCTCCCCCCACCCCACCCCCAGGGGAGGAGTCCGGGGTCCCGGAGGGAGGGGCGGAGGCGACCCCGACTCCGACCCCAATTCGCCCCCGGGACCTCGTCCTGGGGATGAACGCGGGGCTCAACGCCGAGGGGATCGTCAGCTTAGGGGGGGAGTTAGGGCTTCTGCGCGGGCTGTTGGTGGGGTTCTCCGTCTCGCTCACGGGCGACGAGGACATCCCGGAGTACTTCGACGTCGGCGCGCCGGTGGAGTTCGAGCGCGAGGAGGTCTACAACCGGGGCCCGGAGACGGAGGCGTACCTCAAGCTCTCGCTCCCCCTGGGAAGCGCGGGGGTCTACGCCCAGCTGGCGGGCGGGGTGGCGGTCCAAGAGCGGGTGCACATCGCCGTCCCGGGCGGCGTCATCATCGCCCCCGGGCTCTCCGCCCGCGCGGGTGCTCCCCAAGTGGAGATCCTGCCCAACGGCTACACCGAAACCCTAAGCTACCTTACGGCCTACGCGGGCGTGGCGCTCGCCCTAGGCGAGGAGGGCGCGCTCTCGGTGGGGTATCACACCCGCCGGGGCGGGGTGGTGGGCTTGAGCTTGCGCTTCTAGCGCTTCCGGCTCCTTCCCATGCCCTTCGGCGAAAGGGGGCTTCCACCGAATTTTCACCGGCCTTCCATTCCTTTTCCACGCCCCCGGACCTAGAATGACGATGAACTTGCTAGACATGTAGAGACCTCCTTAGAGCTGAGCAGCACCGACGGACGGACGGGAGAGGGTAGCAGGCCGGAGCCGGCCGAGGCCGAGGAGGCGCAGAGCGGAGAGCCGAGCCGGAGACCACCTCCTTACAGGTACACACCGAGCAGCGGAGCCGACCGGTCCTTCGAGGCCGGTCGGCTCCTTTTTGCGCTGGACTATTCCCCGGAGCACTCCGGGCAGATCCCGAAGAGGAGGACCTGGTGGCTCGTGGGCCGGAACCCCCGTTCCTCGTAGACCTCGGCGATCCGCTCCTCCAGGGGGGCGTCGTGGAACTCGGCGATCCGGCCGCATCGGGTGCAGAGCAGGTGCTCGTGGTGGGGCCGGCCCAGGGCGGCCTCGTAGAGCGTCCGGTCGTTCCAGACGAACTTGCGGGCCAGGCCCGCCTGCACCAAGAGCTCCAGGGTCCGGTAGACGGTGGCCGGAGCGGCGGGGCTGCCCTCCTGGCGCAACCGATGCCCCAGGGTGGCCGCGTCCACGTGGCCGGGGGAGCGAAAGAGCGCCGCGGCGACCCGCTCGCGGGCCCGGGTGTCGTAGAGCCCTCGGGTCCTCAGATATTTGCGGAACAGCTCGAGGAAATCTTGCACCTCCATCGGGGAGATTCTACTCCAACGGGTATAATGTCGCCATGGCCCGCAAGGAACGGTCGGACCTCCC
>JALUUA010000300.1 GCA_027021605.1 Candidatus Bipolaricaulota bacterium
CGCTTTTGGCCCAAAAGCCGCAAGGACCAGCCCAAGCAGCTCCTCGACATCATCGGGACCAGCCCGTTGATCGCCCAGACGCTCGAGCGCCTCGAGGGGCTCTTCACCCGGGAGCGCGTGTTGGTTGTCACCCAGGCCCGCCAGCTCGAAGGGGTCCGCAAGCACATCGACCTCCCCGACGAAAACTTGATCGGGGAGCCCTACTCCCGCAACACGGCGGCGGCCATCGGCCTGGCGGCCCTCGAGTTAAAACGCCGCGAGGGCGAGGAGGCCGTCTTCGCCGTCCTCCCCTCCGATCACTACATCGACGATCTCGATGCGTTCTTGAAGACCCTTTTGTTGGCCAAGGAGGTCGCCCGGATGGGCTTTTTGGTGACCATCGGCATCCGGCCCCGCTACCCCGAGACGGGCTACGGCTACATCGAGCTGGGCGATCCCCTCTTGGATTTGGGCTTCCAGGGCATCTACCACGTCAAGCGCTTCGTGGAGAAGCCCGACCTCTCCACGGCCGCCCGCTACGTCGAGCAGGGGAACTTCCTCTGGAACAGCGGGACGTTCGTCTGGCAGGTGAAAACGCTGCTGGAGGCCATCGCCCGCCACCTCCCCGAGCTGCATAAGGGCCTTCAGCAGATCGAGGAGGCCAACCACGATCCCGAGACCCTCAAGAGCATCTACAAAGACCTGCCCGACATCAGCATCGACTACGGCGTGATGGAGAAGGCGGACAACTGCGCCGTGGTCCTCGGGGACTACGGCTGGAGCGACGTGGGCTCCTGGTCGGCGCTCGCAGAGCTGCTGGAGAAGGACGAGCGGGGGAACGTGCAGCGGGGCGAGGTCGTCTCCGTGGACTGCTCGAATTCCGTCTTGTACAGCGACGACGGGCTCATCGGCGCGCTGGGCCTCCGGGACATGGTCGTCGTATACTCCGGCGGGGCCGTGTTGGTCTGCCCCGTGGAGCGCGCGCAGGACGTCCGCAAGCTGGTGGAGAAGCTCAAGGAGCTGGGCAAGGAGCAGTATCTCTGATGAAGCCGGGGGAAAAGCCGCGCTCGGCCCGCTGGGTGCGAAGAATTGCCTTCATCGGGGATTACCCCCCGCGCCGCTGCGGGATCGCGGCCTTTACCCACGACCTCTGCGAGGCGATCGCGGAGCAGTACCCCGACATCGACTGCTTCGCCGTGGCCGTCACGGACCGCGAGGAGGGGTACGACTATCCCCCCCGGGTCCGCTTCGAGATCCCCGAGGAGGACTTACCCTCCTACAGACGGGCGGCGGAGTTCCTAAACACCAACAACGTGGATCGCGTCTGCGTCCAGCACGAGTACGGGATCTACGGCGGGCCGGAGGGGCGCTACCTCCTGGCGCTCTTGGGGGAGCTGCACATGCCCACCGTGACCACCCTTCACACGATTTTGAAGGAGCCCAACCCCGAACAGCGGCGGGTTTTAGAGGAGTTGGCCCGCCTCTCGGATCGTTTAGTAACGCTAAGCCACAAGGGGGCGGAGTTCCTCACGGAAGTCTATAACGTCCCCGAGGAGAAGATCGACCGCATCCCCCACGGCATCCCCGACATGCCCTTCGTGGACCCGAACTTCTACAAAGATCAATTTGGCGTCGAGGGGCGCACCGTTTTGTTGACGTTCGGCCTCCTCTCGCGCAACAAGGGGATCGAGTACGTCCTGGACGCGCTTCCCGCGATCGTAAAGCGCCACCCCGAGGTGGTGTACGTCGTCCTGGGCCCCACCCACCCCGGGGTGGTCCGCCACGAGGGCGAGGTCTACCGCCGCTCCCTTGAGGAACGCGTATCCCAACTCCACATGGAAGAGCACGTGATCTTCGACGCCCGCTTCGTGAGCTTAGAGGAGCTGATCGCGTACATCGGGGCCGCGGACATCTACATCACGCCCTATCCCAACAAAGAGCAGATCTCGTCGGGGACGCTCTCCTCCGCCCTGGGGGCGGGGAAGGCGATCGTATCGACCCCGTACTGGTACGCCGAGGAGCTGCTGGCCGACGGGCGCGGCGTGCTGGTCCCCTTCCGCAACTCCGAGGCCATCGCCGAGGCCGTCTGCCATCTACTGGAGAACGAAACGGAGCGGCACGCGATGCGCAAGCGGGCGTATCTCTACGGGCGGGAGATGATCTGGCCCAAGGTGGCCCAGAAGTATCTGGAGAGCTTCAAGCGCGCCTTGGAGGAGCGGCTTCGTTCCCCGCGCCCCCGGGTTTCCCCGGGAGCCCCGCGCCCCCGGGAGCTGCCCCCCCTGAAGCTCGACCACCTGCTGCGCCTCACGGACGATACGGGCCTGCTGCAGCACGCAACGTTTGGGGTGCCCCACTACCAGGAGGGCTACACCACGGACGACAACGCCCGGGCTTTGCTGCTGGCCGTCTCCCTGGAGCTGATGGGCGAGCCCCGGGGGAACGCCCAGCACGCCCAGGGGGTGCAGGTCCGCGTCCGGGAGCTGGCCCCCCGGTATTTGGCCTTTCTGCGCTATGCCTTCTCGGCGGAGACGGGCCGCTTTCGGAACGTGCTGGGCTATGACCGCCGCTGGCGGGAGGAGGTGGGCTCCGAGGACAGCCACGGGCGGGCGCTCTGGGCACTGGGGGCGGTGCTTAGCCGCTCGCACCGCCACGATCTTCGGGGCCTGGCGGCCTGGCTCTTCGAGGAGGCCCTCCCCGCGGCCCTCGAGCTGCAAAGCCCCCGGGCCTGGGCCTTCTCCCTGCTGGGGCTGTGGGAATATCTCCAAGCGTTCCCGGGGAGCCGCGAGGCCCTCCGGGCCACCCGGGAGCTGGGCGGGCGGCTCCTCCGGCTCTACGAGCAGAACGCCTCCGAGGGGTGGCCCTGGTTCGAGAACAAGCTCACGTACGACAACGCGACGCTCCCCCACGGGTTGCTGCTCGGGGGTGAGGCGCTCAAGCGCTCCGACATGAGGGACGCGGCGCTGGAGGCGCTGGAGTGGCTTATGAGGATTCAGCGGGCCGAGGAGGGGCACTTCGTGCCCATCGGCAATCGGGGGTTTTACCCGCGGGGGGGCGAGCGGGCGCGCTTCGATCAGCAGCCCCTCGAGGCGTACGCCACCGCGGCGGCGGCCCTGACAACCTATCGCCTGACGGGCGACCTCCGTTGGCAGGAAGAAGCCCATCGGGCGTTCGAGTGGTTCTTGGGGCGCAACGACCTCGGCTTGGCGCTCTATGACCCACAGACGGGCGGCTGCCGGGATGGGCTGCAGCCCGACGGCGTCAACGAGAACCAGGGGGCCGAGTCCACCCTGGCGTTTCTGCTCTCCTGGGTGGAGCTCAAGCGACACGAAGACGCGCATCGGCTGGGGATTCTGAGCGTTCCCGCACAAGACCGCTCTAGCGGAAGGGTGAAGGCGAACGTAAAAACCAAAGCCCAGGCGAAGGAGAAGGAGAAGGAGGGGGGAGGAGCCCACGATGCCGACGGTGCTGATCATCCCGGAGCGCAATGAGGGTCAGACGCCCCTGTTCGTCGCCGAGCAGGCTCTGAAGTCGCGGGTGATCAAGGGCGTCTGCTTCGTGGACGGCTGGTCGACGGACAACACGTACATCGAGCTGGCCCGAGCCCTCCCCGATTTGCGATTGCGGTATCCCAATCGCCGGATTGAGCTGCTACAAAGCTACTTGAGGGCGACGGGCAAGGGCGGCGCGATGGTTACGGGGCTCGAGTGGGCGCTCGGTGCGGGCTACCGGCGCGTGTTGTTCTTGGACGGCGACATCCGCTCGGTGACCCCCCAGTGGTGCGAGCTGCTCTACGAGGGGCTGGTGAAGCACGGCGCTGCCATGGCCCGCGGCTACTTCGATCGCAGTCCCCTGGACGCTCAGATCACCCGCCACGTGACCCGTCCCTTGATGAGCATCTACTTCCCCGAGGGGCGGAACATCCACCAGCCCTTGGGAGGGGAGCTGGCGATGACGGACGAGCTGGCCCACTTCCTGCTTCACGGCCAGACGATCGACCCGCCCCACCACTGGGGCATCGACACCTTCCTCACCGTAAACGCCGTCGTCGAGAACTTCCCCATCGTGGAGGTGTACCTGACGCAGAAGACCCACAAGCCGAAGAGCCTGACGCAGCTGCGCCAGATGCTCATCGAGTGCTTCGACGAGATGTGCCGTCAGATCGACCTCCACGGGCGCCTGAAAGCCGTACCCGACGTGCGGGCCTTGAGCGTGCGGGTCATCAAGCCCGAGAACCCGCCGGAGCGGATCGGCGAGGACGTCCGCACCCTGCAGTACGTCGACGTCCGCGAGCAGGAGGAGCGCTTCTTTACGTTTGTGAAGGGGCTGCGCGAGCCCGAGACGCGCCTTAAGGAGCTGGACGTCTCCGAAGAGCTTCGGAAGCTGGTGCTGAGCCTCTTTGACCCTGAGACGTTTAAAGAGCGCAGCCCAGAGCTCCACCCCGAGACGTGGGTGCCGCTGCTCGATCAACTGGCCCGCGGCTACATCGAGCAGAACTATCACGTCATCTACCACGACGTCATCTTCGCCTGCTGGCAGCTGCGGGCGCTGGCCTTCGCTTACCACGAGGCCGGGAGCTTCGAGGAGGCCGAGGAGGCCACCGAGCGCCAGGCCCAATACGCGTACGAGTACGGGGAGCGGTATCGCCGCACGAGTGCTGCGTAGGGCTGCGCAGGCAAGCTCGACTCAGGCCCCACGCCTACACAGAGGCGGCTTTAGAACTTTACCGAAAGCCTCAGCGCCCCGTGAGCGAGAAGCGCGCCTTCGGGGACGGTTTGAGCCTCCTGCAGCACAAATTCGGCTCCCACCTCCAGGACCCCGGCCTCCGTCTCCATCCCCAGCTCGAGCCGATCGAAGTCGAGGGTTTGGGTGACCGGGTCGACGTCCAACCGCAGCGTGGTGGCGAGCTGCAAATCGCCGCGCCGCAGGGCGAGCCGCGCCTCCACCCAGGAGAGCCCCGGCTCCCTCCAGGCCCGCAGGCGCAGCTCCGCCGGGTTCGCATCGGGGTTCACAGTGAAGGTCGCCTGCGCGAAGGCGGTTGTGGGCGTCCACGTGAGAGGACTGATCTCCAGGTAGAGGAAGAGGGGCCCACCCCGGGCCACCACCGCGATGTCCGCGAGGCTCGCCGGCCCGAGGATTTGCTCGAAGCGGGCCTCCAAGGTGATCGAGTCCAAGAGCGGACCCCCGGTGATCGTCCAGAAGCTCAGGAGGTTGCAGGGGAAGAAGATGCCCGCCTCCGCGCTGCCCTCGAGGCTGCCGCACAGGGCGGCGACATCCAGGGTCAAATGCTCGGTCAGCCCAATGTCCTCGATAAAGAGCTTCTCGAAGCTGAAGAGGAGTGGCGGCTTGGGCGGGCCGACGTCGGCGACGCAGTCGCGGTTCACCCGGAGGGGCCGGATATGGTTCTTCGTGCTGCGGACCAGCTGCTCCAAGCAGATGCCCGTCTCGACCTGCACGGCGATCCCGCTGGGCGTTTGCCCCTCCACGGTAAAGAGGCTCCCGAACCCGAAGCTCTGCGACGGAGGGCCGTAGTCCGAGGGAACGTCGACGCCCTTGAGGGCGGGCACGCACCCCTCCCGCTCGAAGAACGAGGCGAGCAGGTCCCCGGGTATAAAGAAGTCCAAACAGTAGTCGGGAAAGTTGACGTCCTCGAGGTAGGCGACCGCGCCGAAGGCGGCGCCACCGATCGAGAAGTCGTCGATCCCGAAGCTGTGCCGTACGAAGAGGAGCGGGCAGCGACCCGACCCCGGCGCGTCCTCCAGGCAGACGGGGATCTCCTCGCCCGTGGGGAGGAAGGCATTCGCGTAGGGCTGGGCGAAGACCAGCTCCCCACCCAGGTCGAACACCCCAAAGGCGTTGCGGACGCTCAACACCGTGTCCTCGAACCCCGTGGTCCCGGCGTGGGTATGGACGCCAAAGACGAGGCCGCTTACGGCCAGATCGAGATCGAGCCGGGTCTGCAGGTCGAACCGTAAGGGCGTCTCCTCGCAGGGCTGATCGGCCAAGGGGAGCGGCTCGCCGGTGTTGGGGTCAAGGAGCAGAAACTCCCGACAATCCCAGGGTGAGGCCCCGATCTTGACCTCGAAGAGGCCGGTGACGTCGGCCCGAGCCGGCACGGTACCCATCCCGAAGGCCACAAGTAGAGCGGCCCAGATCCAGAACAGCCGTACCCGTGGATGTCGTAGCGTCATGATCTAGAACCTCCTTAACTCGGGTTTTATTCCCCCA
>JALUUA010000301.1 GCA_027021605.1 Candidatus Bipolaricaulota bacterium
AAGGGAGAGCCCCAAGACGGCGTCCCCGCGGCCCGCGTAGGCCCCGGCGGGGCCCGTCTCGTCGCCCCAGAAGTTCCGCCGCGCCGCCACCTCCTCGCTCTCCAGCACGTAGAGCCCGAAGTGTAGATTCTCCGAGACGCGGTTTCCCTCGATGTCGCCCAAGATGACCCGCTCCAGGCGCACGCCGCCCGCGCCGTTTTCCACAATTGCGTTCCCGAAGAGCACCACATCCCGGGCCTCGAAGAAGGCCGCGCCCCGCTCCCGATTCGCGCGAAGCTCGTTCTTCTCGAGCACGACGATCTCGGCCCCGCGCACGAGGAGCCCGTCCCCGCCGTTTTCGGCGATCTTATTGTTTGCAAACCGAAGCAGCCGCCCACCCTCGATCTTTATGCCCTCCCGGACGTTGCTCATGACCTCGTTGTCCGCGAGCGCGATCCCGAAGGCGTCTTGGAGAAGGAGCCCCTCGGCCCCGTTGTCGTAGATCGCGTTCCCGGCCAAACGGACGTCCCGCGCCCTGCGCAGCTCCATCCCCGCACCGCCGTTGGCGAAAACTTCATTACCTTCAAAGAAGTCGCCCTCGCTGCCCACGACGAATCCCTGGTCGAGGTTCTCGTACACGCGATTGCGCACAAAACGGTTGTTCTTTGTGCCGGGGTCGAGGAGCGCACCGACCCAGTCGGAGCGGGCCAGCTCGTTCCCCGCAAAGACGTTGCCCGAGGGCCCGCCCGTCTCGTTGACGCCCAAAAGCAGCCCCAAGCTGTTCGCAATAACGCGGTTGTCCTCGAAGCGGTTTTGGGAGACTTCGCCCACGAGGCGCAGCCCCACCGCCCCGCGGCCCTGGTTGCCCTGAATGAGATTCTCTGCGACGACGTTCCCCCGCGAGCGGTTCTTCAACCCCAGCCCGACGACCTTCTGGCCCCGGATCTCGTTCTGCCGGACCTCGTTGCCCGAGGCGTTCAGCAGCAAAATCCCCGCCTCCCCCGACGTTACGCGATTTTTCACGACTTGGGAGTCCGTGGTCTCCTCCAATAAGAGCCCCACGAGGTCGTTGTTCTCGATCGTGTTCTGCCGGATCTGGGCCCGCTGGACGCGCTTGAGCCAGAGCCCCCCCATGCCGTTGAGGGCGATCTCGCTCTCGGTGAGCGAAACGTCTTGGGAGTCCTCCACCCAGGCGCCGAGGCCGCCGTTGCCCCGCAGCTCCGCCCCCTGAACTTTAACGGCCCACGCGCCCTGAATCACGAGCCCGTCCTGGGCGTGGTTGTAGATGCGGACGTCTTTTAACAACACCCGTCCTGCACCCTCGATCGCGATCCCCACCCGGCCCCCGGAGATGCGGGCGTTCTCTATGACGGCGCCGTCGGCCCCGGCCTCGATCACCACGCCCACACCCGTGGGAGGGGCCTCGATGGAAAGGCCCTCCAGGCGCACGTCGCGGGCGCGCACGATCACCGTGCCCGCCAGGACCGTCTGCGTCGGTCCCCGGGTCGAGCGGATCGTGACCCCCTCGACGTCGATGACCAGATCCCCCTCATACCGCCCGGGATCGACCCAGATCGTGTCGTACTCCTGGGGATTGGGCGGGATCGTAAGGGCAGCTCTTAGGGTGCGGAAGTGGCGGTCCCCGTCCGTGTCCTCGGACGGGGGAGCCGAGATGTCCACGTACACTTCAGGGCCGCCGTGGTGGGCCCATGCGACCTCCTGGAGAGGGCCCGGCGCCCCGATCCCCACCCCTACCCCCACGAGCGCGGAGAGGAGGAGAAGGAGGATCGAGGCGGGGACTTGGGAAGTCCCCGCCCGCCGCCTGCGATCTCGGTGCCCCGGCCCTACTACGATCCCGCTGCGAGGCTGTCGTGTGGCCATGGGCTCGTTTGCGCGATCCTCCCTCCGGTGACGAGGTCTCTTTATTCGATTCGGTCAGCGTTCGTTAAGGCGCCTGCGGCGCGAGCGCGAGGATCGCCCCGGCGCGCAGCAGGGCGACCTCGATCTCGCCCTCCACGAGATTGACGCCCTGGAGGCTCTTGCCCGGCAGCGGCACCCACGTCGAGCCGTCCCAGTAGAAGAGCCGCAGGCCCTCCTTTACCACCCCTTCCGGCAGCTCTTCGTCCCGGTAGGCGACCTCCAGGGTGGCCGTGCCGGAGCCGAAGCCGTTGATCAGCACGCTCACGGTCTTGATGGCGTTTGCCAAGGGAGCGGGGCTGTAGATCGAGCCCTCCGCGGGCAGAGCGCCCTCGTATTTCGCCAAAATGGCGATCCCGCGCTCCTCCTTTTCCACGCTAAAGAGCGAGAGTCTCACATCCGCGCGGTCCATCGCGTCCAGCTCCACCTTCCCCGGCCCGAAGTCCGTGAGCAGGAAGCCGCGCACCGAGGGCTCCTGGAGCTGCCCCACCCGGTCCGTAAGCCACGGCAGCACCGCCCGGATGATGTCGTCTTGTTCCAGCGGGAAGCTGTTGCCCCCCTGGACCCCGATCAAGATGACGGCGTTCCCGCTCCCCTCGTAGACGCCCGCGGGGCCCTTGGGGTCGCCCCACCAGTTGCGGCGGGCCTGGATGTCCGCGCTGTTCTCCGCCCAGAGGCCGAACCGGAGGTTGTCGCTGATGTCGTTCATCTGGAGGTTGGCCCCCTCGCAGTCGGCCAGGAAGACCCCGCCTAGCCCGTTCTGGACGACCACGTTGTGCTGGAAGTCGGGGCGCGCGCACCCGCGAATCGCGATCCCCCGCTCGCGGTTCATCCGAAAGACGTTGTTCTCCACGAGGAGCCCCTCCAGGTCGCGCCCTTTAAGCCCGTCTTGCTGGTGGCGCTCGACGGTGTTCTCCAGCACCTTGACGTTCTTGGACTCCAAGATGAGGAGCCCGTTGGCCTCGCCGTCGTGGAGGGCGTTCTTGCGCACCACGGTGCTGTCGGCCCGCACCAGCACGACGGCGCCGCCGTCCGTGGGGCCGCCGGAGTTGTCGCCCCCGCCGTTGCCCGTGATCTCGTTGGCCTCGAGGGTGTTGCGCGGGCTGTCCTGGATGCGGATCCCGTCGTCGCCGTTGTTCTCGATGACGTTCTCCGCGAAGGTGTCGTTGCCCATCCCGCCCAGCACGTGGACGCCGACGCCGTTGTTCTCCGAGATCTGGTTGGAGCGCAGGAGGTTGAGCCCGAAGCTCGCCTCGATGCGCACGCCGTCCTCATCGCTCTCTCGGATCTCGTTGCTGTCGATGGTGTTGTTGCTCGGCTCCCCCTCCGTGACGTCGCTTCGGGTGAAGCGGACCCCGATGCTGTTTTGGGTGATCGTGTTCTTGAGGATGATGCTCCCCGTCACGTCCCCCTCGAGCAGCACGCCGGAGGCGCCCGACTGGGTGCTCTCGGTGATCGTGTTGCTCTCGACGGTGTTCCGCTGCGTGGGCACGGCGTTCCCCCGCAGGGCCACCCCGCCCGCCCGGTTGCCCACAAGCGCGTTGGAGCGCACCTCGTTGTTGTCGCTCCCCACCAGCGCCACGCCGAAGAGGCCGTTGGCGGCGATCTCGTTGTTGACGATCACGTTGTCGTTCGCCTTGTCGAGCTTGAGGCCCTCGAGGCCGTTAGAGGTGATCGCGTTGTCGGTGATCTGCCCGCCGTCGGCGCCCAACACCAGCACGCCGGTGCCCAGGTTGAGCCGCACCTCGTTCTCCGAGATCGTGAAACGATCCGCGTTCCCCTCCAGGACGATGCCGGAGGCGCCGTTGCTCTGGACGCGGTTCCGGAGGATCTGCACCCCCTGGCTCTCCCCGAGCACGCGGATCCCGATCCCTTCGTTGTTGAACAGCTGGTTTTGCGCGATCGTTACGTTGTCGCTCGCCTCGGCGACCTCGATGCCGTGGGCCGCCGCCTCGTGGACGATGTTCTCCGCGACGACGATCTCACGGTTTGCGACCGTGACCCCGTTCTCGCAGTCTTGTTGATCCTTCGCGTTGACGTCGAACCCCCGCAGCTCGACCTGCTTCGCCTCTAAGACGAAACAGCCGTTGATCTTGGTGCGTTGCGCCCCGCCGCTCGATTGGATGACGAGGCCCTTCACGCTCACCGTAAGCTTCCCCTCGTCGTAGACGCCGGGGTCCACCACGATGATGCCGTGCTCCTGGAGAGGGCAGTTCTCCAACGCCGCTTTCAGCGTGCGGAAGTGCGCGTCGCAGTCCTCGTCCTCCTCGGGTGGGTTCTTGACGTCGACAAACACGACGGGGCCGCCGTGGTCCGCAAGCGCCATCGGTGAGCCGACCGGGTTCACAATGCCCCAGAGAATTCCCGCCAGGAGCCCCAGCCAAAGCGTTCCCCGGGAACCCCAATGGAAGGTAGTCATTCACGTCACCTCGCTTCGAGATCGTTTTTCACGTTGGTCCGTCACCTCGTCGCAGGACGGCTGAGCGCATTATAGGGGAAATGCGTCCTCCCGAACTGTAATCGCAATCACCCCAACGCGGAAGTTGCGCATCCCAAGGGGCTTGCTATAATGCCCTCGGCCCCCCGAGGGACGGAAGCCGGGGGGAGCCTTCCACGGACAGGGAGGAGGCAGCGATGGCACAGGCAGAGCGCGGAACGTTCCGGGTGAAGTCGGGTCTGGCCGAGATGCTCAAGGGCGGCGTGATCATGGACGTCACCAACGCCGAGCAGGCCCGCATCGCAGAAGAGGCCGGGGCCGTGGCTGTGATGGCCCTCGAGCGGGTCCCCGCGGACATCCGAGCCGCGGGCGGCGTGGCCCGGATGGCCGACCCCAAGAAGATCAAGGAGATCATGGACGCCGTCACCATCCCCGTGATGGCCAAGTGCCGCATCGGCCACTTCGTGGAGGCCCAGATCTTAGAAGCCCTGGGGGTGGACTACATCGACGAGTCCGAGGTCTTGACCCCCGCCGACCCCGAGAACCACATCGACAAGTGGCAATTCAAGGTCCCCTTCGTGTGCGGGGCGCGGGATCTGCCCGAGGCTTGTCGCAGGATCGCCGAGGGGGCGGCGATGATCCGCACCAAGGGCGAGGCCGGGACGGGCAACGTGGTGGAGGCCGTCCGCCACATGCGGCTCATGAACAAACAGATCCGCGAGGTCGTGGGCGCCTCCGAGGAGGAGTTGGTGCAGCTCGCCAAACAATGGGGCGCGCCCCTTGAGGTCCTGCGACTGATCAAGCAGGAGGGCCGCCTGCCCGTGGTCAACTTCGCCGCGGGCGGAATCGCCACGCCTGCGGACGCGGCGCTCATGATGCAGCTCGGCTGCGATGGGGTCTTCGTGGGCTCGGGGATCTTCAAGTCCGCGGACCCCGAGCGGAGGGCGCGGGCCATCGTCGAGGCCGTCACCTACTACAACGACCCGCACAAGCTGGCCGAGATCTCCGAGGACCTGGGCGAGCCCATGCGGGGCATCGAGATCTCGGAGCTGGCCCCCGAGGAGCTGCTCCAGACCCGAGGGCACTGATCCCTCCACATCACACTAAGGAGCACGTAAGGAGCACGAACGAGAGACCGATGGGACCTCCCGTGCGCGTAGGCGTGCTGGCCCTCCAGGGCGACTTTCGCGAGCACCTCGCGGTGCTCCGGCGCCTCGAGGTGCCTGCCCAAGAGGTTCGCACGGTGGAGGACCTCGAGGCGGTCGACGCGTTGATCCTGCCGGGGGGCGAGAGCACCACGATCGCACGCCTGATGGCGAAATCCGGGCTCGATCGGGTGATTAAAAAACGGGGGGAGGCGGGAATGCCCCTCTACGGGACCTGCGCCGGTTTGATTCTCCTAGCGAAGGAGCTGGTGGAGGACCGCCCACAGCCCCTGGGGCTCCTGGACGTCACCGTGGACCGCAACGCCTACGGGCGCCAGGTGGACAGCTTCGAGGCCGACATCCACATTAAGAGCATAGGGCCGTTCCACGCGGTCTTCATCCGGGCCCCCAAGATCACGCGCTGCGGGCCCTCGGTGGAGATCCTGGCAGAGCACGACGGCGCACCCGTCCTGGTGCGCCAAGGAAATCTTTTGGGCAGCAGTTTTCACCCGGAGCTTACGGACGACACCCGGATTCACGAGTTCTTCTTGAGCTTTTTGGGAAAACCGTGACACACGCACGTGACACAGAGGAGAGAGGAAGGGGGCGAGAAGATGGGCAAGACGGTGATGGTGATCGGGACGGGGACGATCGGGGAGCCGCTCATCGGGCTTTTGGCCGACATTCAAAAGGACGTCGGGATCGACGAGGTGATCTTCA
>JALUUA010000302.1 GCA_027021605.1 Candidatus Bipolaricaulota bacterium
ACAAGGGGATGAGCCGCAAGGAGGCCCACGAACTCCTCCGGGAGAAAGCGCTGGAGGGGGAGCGCTCCGGCAAGCACCTCAAAGAGCTTCTCCAAGCCGACGGGCGCGTGCGGCAGTATCTCAGCAAAGAAGAGCTGGAGGAGCTCTTCGATCTGAACTACCACCTCAAGCACGTGGACACGATCTTCGCGCGGTTCTTCCCCGATCGTTGACGCCCCTTTCGCTTGCGGGTAAGATGGGCCGGCCATTCCCGTAAGGCTCAAGGCGGAGGGATTTACCGTGTCGCGATACCCCAAACTCGAGGGAGACGTCACGAAGCGCGAGTCCGAGGTCTTCGAGTTCTGGAGGGCCCAGCGCGTCTTCGAGAGGTCCTTGGAGAAGACGAAAGACGGGCCCCGCTTCGTGTTTTACGAGGGCCCGCCCACGGCCAACGGCAAGCCCCACTTCGGGCACCTCATGCCCCGCGTGTATAAAGACCTGTTCCCCCGCTACAAGACGATGCGCGGGTTCTATTGCCTAAGAAAGGGCGGCTGGGACACCCACGGGCTGCCCGTCGAGCTCGAGGTGGAGAAGGAGCTGGGCCTCAACAGCAAGCAGGACATCGAACGCTTCGGCGTTGAAAAGTTCATCCAGAAGTGCAAGGAGAGCGTGTGGGCCTACAAGTCCGACTGGGAGCGGATGATCGAGCGGATGGGCTTCTGGATTGACCTCGAGAACGCGTACATCACCTACACCAACGAGTACATCGAGTCGGTCTGGTGGGCCTTAAAGCGCATCTGGGAGCAGGGATTGCTGTACAAGAGCCACAAGGTCTTGCCCTACTGCCCCCGCTGCGGGACGCCCCTGAGCTCCCACGAGGTCGCCCAGGGGTATCGCGACGTGACCGAGCCCGCCATCACCGTCAAGTTCAAGCTGAAGGACCGAGAGAACGAGTATGTCTTAGCGTGGACGACCACCCCGTGGACCCTCCCGGGCAACGTGGCCCTGGCCGTCGGCCCCGAGATCGAGTACGCCAAGGTGAAGCAGGGGGAGGAGGTCTACTACCTGGCCCACGAGCTCGTCGAGCGCGTCCTCGAGGGGGACTACGAAATACTCGAGACCCTCAAGGGGACCGAGATGGAGGGCTGGGAATACGAGCCCCTCTTCCCCTATCTGCGGCGGCTGTTGGAAGCCCAAGGCGAGAAGCCCAGGGCGTGGTTCGTGACGGCCCAGACGGGCGAGATGGTTTCCACCGAAGAGGGCACCGGGGTGGTGCACACCGCCGTCCTGTACGGTGAA
>JALUUA010000303.1 GCA_027021605.1 Candidatus Bipolaricaulota bacterium
GGGAGCTGGACGGGAAGCTGATCGCGGCGCTGGAGCGCCTAACGCAGGCGTTGAGGGGGGAGCTGGGGAGGCGGGCGCGGGCCCACGGGCTGAGCCCGCTCCAGGCCCAGCTCCTCGTCTACCTGCACGCGGCTCGGGGTCGGGGAGAGGGGAGGGGCGTCAAGGGCCCGGCGGAGGCGTTCGGGCTGGCGCCGGGGACGGTGAGCGAGGCCCTCTCCACCCTGGAGGCCAAGGGGCTCGTGCGCAAGCGGCCCTCCGCGGAGGACGGGCGGGCCGTGGAGGTGCGCCTGACCCCGAGGGGGGAGGCCCTCGCCCGCGAGCTGGCGGGCTGGGTGGACCCCCTTCGGGAGGGACTGGAGCGGCTTCCCGTGAATACCAAGGCGCAGGCGCTGCGGGTGCTCTTGGAGCTGATCGCCTCCCTCCAGAGAAGGGGGCACATCCCGTACGCCCGGATGTGCTTGAGCTGCTTGTACTTCGAGCGGCCCTCGTACTGTCGGCTGCTTAAGAAGCCCCTAAAGCCCGAGGAGCTGCGGGTCGACTGTCCCGATCACGTCCCCGCGGCTTGACATCTTCTCACGACGTCGGATACAAAAGGCTATCTTACCGCACCCCTCGGGTCGCAGGCGCTCAACGTCGGGTGCGGAGCAAAGGAGATGGCCGATGATCAAAGAAAAGCGCCTCCCGGGTCCGGCTTCCCCTTCTTGTCCTTGGGCGTGGGTGCTTCTTGCGGGGACCCTCTTATCGCTTGCGGTCGCCGTGGAAAGCCCCCAAGGCAGCAGCGTTGTGCCCCCCTTCGACGGCACCGCCTTCCTCGATCCGGACATCCTGACGGCAGCGGATCCCACCGCCTTCGAGGGCTTGACCTACAGCGGGCGGGGGCCGCGGACGGTCTTCGACCGCCGCGTGAACGACTGGGTGACGATCCAGGCTTACCTCTTCGATGCGACCTTCCGCGACGATCTGGCGTTCGAGGTCCAGGTCAACCCCGAGTTCGGCAGCGTCGCGGCCGCTCAGGCCCAGGCGGAGCGGTATTCCCGCCGGGTCGGGCAGCTGCCCCACGCGCTGCGCACCCGGGTGCAGGCCCTCTGGATCCACCGGGGCGTCCAGCCCTTCGGAGGGGGGAACGAGAGCATCCTCATCCACACCGGCCAGGGGGATATCTACAGCCGGGACGGCTTCCTCGAGGAGATCCTGGTCCACGAAGCCGCGCACACCTCGCTGGACGAGGAGCACGCCAACGCCCCCGGCTGGCGGTCCGCCCAGCAAGCC
>JALUUA010000304.1 GCA_027021605.1 Candidatus Bipolaricaulota bacterium
GGCGGCCCGATCGGGGAAGGCCCGGGCAAACACCCGCCGCACCGCCTCGGCTTTCACGGGGTTGGTGGAGCCGACGTACACGCGCATGGCCGTATTGTGACCGAAGCGCTCTTGTCATGCAACCGAACGGCGATCCCTTGCATCCGGAGCCCCCTTCGGGTACAACTCGAAATGATGAAGGGTCCGAGCGAGCAGACGCTGCAGTGGCTGCAGAGCTTCACCGAGGAGCTGGCCGAACTCCTCGGCGACGGGCTCTATTCCGTCACGCTTTTCGGCAGCGCGGCGACGGGGGTGGAGTTTCAGCCCGAGTCCTCCGACCTCAATCTTCTAATCGTCCTGGAGCAGGTCAACCCGGATACGCTGCGCCACGTCCGGAGCGCCCTGCTGCGCTACCGCCGTCTGCCCCTCGAGCCCGTGGTCGTCGCGCGGGGACAGCTGGAAGAGCTGTCCCGGAGCTATCCCTTGGAAGCCTGGGAGATCCGGGAGAATCGCCGGGTCCTGCACGGCGCGGACGTCGCGGCCGACTGGGCGGTAGACCTCGGGGATCTCGCCCGCCAGCTGCAGGGCGAGCTGTTGGGGAAGGCGCTCGGCCTGCGGTCGCGGTATTTGGAGCTGGGGCCGAACCCCAAGGTCCGCGAGCTCGATGAGGTGCTGAGCGAGTTGATCCCTCCGTATCGGGCGCTCCTTCGGGCGCTGCTGCGCCTGCTGGGGCACGATCCCCCGCCGCGGGAGTTCTTGGAGGTGATCACCCAGCTGGAGGAGCGCTACGGCTTCGACCTTATGGGCTTTCGCGATGCCTACCAGGTGCGGCAGGGGACCAAAAGGCTGCTGCGGGAGGAGCTCCTGCAGCTCCTCGAGCGGGTCCTCAAGGAGGCCGACGCCCTGGCGGGGCGGGCTCCGGAGCTCCTCCGACAACACGCGGAAAGCGGAGGGTCGTGATCGCGATGGAGGGCGTGCCGATTGGCCTAGTGATCTTGCTGTTCTTCGCCGGGCTCATCCTGCTTACCCCGGGGGGCCGCTCGCTCCTGTGGGGCCGCTGGGGGATCGTCGAGCCCAAGGACCCCTCCAAGGCCGGGAGATCGGGCCGCCCCCCCGCGCGGCTGGGGAACCCCTTCGGCCGACGGTTCGGGGGCTTTGGGGTTGGGGGCCGCCGCTAGCGGGGGAGGGGCCGGAGCGCCAAGGGGTCGTTCACCCGAAGCCCCAGGAGCTCCCGGGCGCTCCCCTCCCGCACGGAAACCTCGATCAGCCCGTGGCTGCCGGGCACCAGCAGCAGCTCGCCCCGCTCGGCAAAGCCGTAGCTCCTCCGGAGCCGCACGATCCGCGTAGCGGCAGCGCCCCGCAGCGAGAGCTCCACCCGGGCGTCGAACCCGACGCGCTCCCGAAAGCGCTCCGTAGGGACGTTGGTGATCGCGTTCCCGAAGCGGTCGATATACACGATCTGCCCGAGGAACGCTCCCGCTCCCGGGTCCCACCGCCCGCCTTGGAAGTCGACCCCGAGGGCGACCCAGCCGCGGTCGCCGAGGGGCACCCCGATCTCCTCGAGCGGAACCCCGCGGGCCAGGTGGGCCGCCACGGGGGCGAAGACGTCCCGACCGTGGAAGGTGTGCGAGATCTCCCCGCGGAGGTATCGGGGGTTGGCGATCTCGTAGGCTCGGGGCTCTCCCAGCGCGCGGGCCGCGGGATCTAGAAGCCCGTTATCGGGGCCGACGAGGAGGCATCCCCCCGCTTCGAGGATCAGGCCGCGCCGCCCCGTGCCCACCCCGGGGTCGACGACGGCGCAGTGGACCGTCCCCTGGGGGAACTCCCGGACGAGGCTCCAGAGCACGAACGCCCCCTCCTGAACGCCCTGGGGGGCGATCTCGTGGGTGAGGTCTACTACGCAGGCGTCCGGGGCGATCCCCAGGATGACGCCCTTCATCGCCGCCGGGTAGGGGCTTTGCATGCCGAAGTCCGTAAGGAGCGTGATCACCCGCATGGCGCCTCCCTGAGCGACTCCGGGGTAGATGGTAGGTCCCCGCCCCGGCGCATCGCAAGCGGTGCGGCCGGGCTTGCGCGCGGGAGGGGGAGCGCTTAGAATCGGGCCGATGCTCGCTCGAACGCTTGCGGTTCTGCTGAGCCTCGCGCTGGCGATCGCGGCCCTCCCCCAGGGCGTTTGGGCGCAGGCGGCCGCGGGGGGGCCGGAGCCCGGCGATTACTTCTTTTGGGAGTTCGCCGCCGGGGCGCTGGGCGGCTGGGCGGTGAGCAGCACGGCCACGGAGTCCATCCTCTCCTCGTGGTGCAGGGAGGCGGAGAACCCAGAGCTGTGCCGCCGGGCGGGGCGGGTGGCCCTGCGGCCCGTCATCTATCCCCTTCTGGTTTTCGCGGGGACGAACGTGGGGATCTTCACCGTGGGGGCGCTGGCAGGCGTGGAGGGCAACGCCGCCGCGGCGCTCATCGGCAGCTTCGCCGGGACGCTGGCGGGGCTGGTGGAGGCGGCCCTCATCTGGAACGGGCTCAAGTGGCTCTTCGGTCCCGGCGCGGAGGCGCTCGTCGCCGACCCCGAAACCCCCGAATACCTCAAGCGGACCGTCCCCCTGGTGGTCGAGTTCCTCCGCCGCTACGAGGAACCCCTCAAGGAGCTGGCGATCAACGTCCTGCCCGCGGTGACCGCCTCGTTTTGGGGGACGCTGGGCTTCAACCTGGGAGCCCGCATGCGCTCTCCGTAAGCGTTGACGGCCCCCTCCCCCTGGGCTATGATGGTCTCGCCCCGCCTTCGGCGCGGGGCGCATCCGGTCCAGCCTAGGGATAGGGAGGAAGCGCATGGTGTACGACGTGATCATCGTCGGCGGCGGGCCGGCGGGGCTTACGGCGGCCATCTACGCCTCGCGGGCCAACCTCAAGACCCTGCTCTTGGACAAGGAAGTCCCCGGCGGCCAGCTCAACGACACCACGGAGGTCGAGAACTACCCCGGCTTCGAGGAGCCCATCCCCGGGCCCGAGCTCATGGAGCGGACCCGCCGCCAGGCGGAGCGCTTCGGCACGCAAATCGTCCTGGAGGAAGTCGTCGACGTGGCGTGGGATCGGGACGGCGGGGCCCACGAGGTGATCACCCCCGAGAACCGCTATAGGGCCCCCGTGGTCGTCATCGCCACGGGCGCGGGCCCCGTCGAGCTGCCCGCCAAGGGGGCCGATCGCTTGAAGGGCCGCGGGCTCTCCTACTGCGCCGTCTGCGACGGGTACTTCTTCCGCGGGAAGAAGCTCCTGGAGGTCGGCGCGGGCGACTCGGGCTTCACGGAGATTCTGTTCTTGACGAAATTCGCCGACGAGGTCCGCGTCGTGGTCCGCCACCCCGAGGACGACCCGAATCGCTTCAAGGCCAAGGACAAGGTGCTGGTGGAGCGGGTGCTCCAAAACCCCAAGGTGAAGTTCCTCTGGAACACGGAAGTGGTCGAGCTCAAGGGGGAGGAGAAGCTCGAGGGCGTCGTCCTCAAGAAGCGGGACACCGGGGAGCTTATCGAGATGGACGACATCGCGGGCGTGTTCGTCAACATCGGCCACAAGCCCGCGACGGAGTTTCTCCAAGGGAAGCTGGACATGGACGAACACGGCTACTTGATCACGGACCGGCGAACGCGCACCCGCGTCCCGGGGGTCTACGGCGTGGGGGACGTGCGGGCTTTCACGGGGGAGTACGCCCAGGCGGTGATCGCCGCGGCGGACGGGTGCATCGCGGCCCTCGAGGCGGAAAAGTACTTACGGGACCGAAAGTGGGCCTTCGAGGAGGACTAGAGGCCGAACGGGTCAAAACGAGGCAGCACAATTCGGCCCGAGGTCCTCGGTGAGAATCAAATCACCACGATGACCATGACCATGGCGGGGACGGGAAAGGACGGACGGGAGTACCCCACGATCCCGGAGATCTTCGAGCGCACCGTGCGGCGGCACGGGGAGAAGCTCGCGATCGCGGCTCCCCCTCCCGAGGGGACCCGGGCGGGTCTCGTGGGGGAGTACGCGGAAATCACGTATCGCGAACTGCAGGAGCTCTCGGACCGGGTGGCCTCGGGGCTGGCCCGGCGGGGCATAAAGCCCGACGACAAGGTGGCGATCCTCTCGCGACCCCGGCCCGAGATGGCCGCGGCGATCCTGGGCATCCACAAGGCGGGCGCCGTGGCCGTGCCCCTCGATCCCCTGCTCCAGGCCGCCGAGATCCACCGGCTCCTCACCCAGACGGACTCCGTGGCCGCCCTGGTGTCGGGCGAGCTGCTCCCCCGGGTCGAGGGCCTGGCGACCCTGCAGTTCCTCGTCGCCCTCGACCCCGTGGAGAAGAAGCCCAAGCGGGTGCTCGCCTGGGAGGAGTTTCTGAGCGACGCGCCCCCGCCGCTGCGGGAGGTCTCGCCCGAGGATCTGGCGGTTTTGCTCTGCACCTCGGGGACGACGGGCGACGCCAAGGCCGTGATGCTCACGCACCGCAACCTCACCTCCAACGTGGAGGGCGTGCTCGAGCGCCTGGACGTCTCGCACGAGGACGTGGTCATCTCGATCGCGCCGTGGAACCACAGCTTCGGGCTCATCACCCTGCTCACGGTGCTGCGCGTGGGGGCGACGATCGTCTGGACGAACGACTACGCCAACCTGGCCCAGATCATGACCCGCTACCGGGCGACGATCTTGGTGGCCGTCCCCAAGCTCTACCACGCGATGTACGAGCGGGTGATGGGCGCGATCGAGGAGAGCCGGGTGCGGAGCTTCCTGAGCCGGGTGGCCCCGCGGGTGATCGGCTGGCAGCTCAAGCGCAAGATGGCCGGAGGAAGGCTGCGGTTCTTCGCCTCCGGGAGCGCGCCCCTCTCGCCCCACGTGATCGAGGGCTTCCGCCGCCTGGGCGTGGGGATGATCGAGGGCTACGGGATGACGGAGGCCAGCCCCGTCCTCACGTTCAGCACCCCCTTCAACGACAAGCCGGGCTCCGTGGGGCCGCCGCTGCCCAACGTGGAGCTTCGGCTCTTAAACCCCAACGAGGAGGGGATCGGGGAGCTCTTGGCGCGCGGGCCGAACATCATGCGCGGCTACTATAAGAACCCCGAGCGCACCCGCGAGGTCCTCGACGAGGAGGGCTGGCTCCACACGGGGGACCTCGCCTACATCGACGAGGACGGCTGGGTCTACATCAAGGGCCGCTGCAAGAGCGTAATCGTTTTAGACACGGGCAAGAACGTCTACCCCGAGGAGATCGAGTGGGAGCTCTCCCACAGCCCCTACATCGAGGAGATTTTGGTGCGGGCGGGCCGCCGCAAGGGGATGGAAGTCATCCAAGCCCTCGTCTACCCGAACTGGGAGGCCATCGGGAAGCCCCTCCCCAAGGAGGAGGTCCGCCGCCTCATCTGGCAGGAGATCCGCAAGCACAACGAGAACTTGGCGCAGTACAAGCGCATAAAGAGTGAGCAAGACGTGATCATCGTCGACCAGCCCTTCGAGAAGACCTCCTTGAAGGACATCAAGCGCTTCCTCTACGTCGACTCCAACCCGCCCTCCACCCTGGAGCGAGGACAAGAACAAGAGCAAGAACAAGAACAAGAGCACGCTAAGAACGACGATACGCCTCGCGCCGGTGCTTGATGCGATAGACGTGGACCTCGCGGGCCTGGTCGTCCACGGTATAGAGAATGCGCCAATCGCCCACGCGGAGGCGATATCTAGGAGGGTGAAGTTCTTTCAGCTTAAGAACGCCGGGAGGTCGTGGCGTTTGCTCTAGGATGAGGAGCTTTTTGCGTACACGTCGGGCAACAACGGGGTCCAGAGCCCGGAAGTCCCGTTGGGCCTGCTCTTCCAGTACAACCCGATAGCTCATCCCTCTTCCACAGCAGGATGGCCCTCTTCCTTCAATTGACGCAGGAACTCCCTCAATTCGATGGCCTTATCCGGATCGGACTCCGCAATTGCCCGCTCCAGATCGAGCATGTCCTCCAAGTCCTCTAAGAGTTGGGCCACCGTTTCCTCGGGGAGCTGGTCGATCAGCTGCTTGGCCCGCTCCTTGATCGCGCTCACCGTTGCACCTCCTCCCGGCTGCGTATTCGCGAATTACCCAACACCCGCATTATAGCCCAAAAGTCTCGAAGAAGTGCGCAAAGAACCGCTCGGGGTCCACGCCGAGGGCGACCTCGTG
>JALUUA010000305.1 GCA_027021605.1 Candidatus Bipolaricaulota bacterium
CTCTAGGGGGAGCCAGCCGTCCACCTCGGAGCCCACGACGCGGACCTCGGCGTCCAACGCGATGAGAGCGGGGGCCAAGTCCGAGGGATGGACGGCGATGCAGGGGCTCGTCCCGAAGATCGCGTGGCGATGATTTAGCCCTTCTTCGGCGTAGCACTCCTCCCCGCCCTTGAGCCAGCACTTCACGTAGGGATGGCGATAATACCAACAGCGAACCCTTTGGCAGAGGTTCCCCCCCACGGTCCCCACGTTCCGCAGTTGGGGGGTGGCCGCCTGGGAGGCCGCCTGCGCCAGCATCGGGAACCTCTCGCGGACGAGGGGGTGCTCCTCCAGCTCGCTCAAAGTGGTAAGCGCCCCGATCACGACGGCGTCGTCCTCCTCGTGGATGCCCTTAAGCCCCAGAGGCTTGAGGTTGACCAGCAGCTCCGGGGCGCGGATCCCCGCCTTCATCTCCGTGAGCAGATCCGTGCCCCCGGCGATCGCCTCGGCCCCCTCCTCTTGGAGAAGGGCAATCGCCGTCTCCAGATCCGGCGCGTCCGCGTGCCGAAACTTCTTCACTTGTTATCCTCCCCTCGGCTCGGCTCCCCCCTCTGAAGGGCCATCAGCACACGATCCACGGTGAGCGGCAGCTCATAGACCCGAAAGCCCAGCGCGTCGGCGACGGCGTTGGCTATGGCCGCTGCCGTGGGGATAATCGGGGGTTCCCCCACGCCCTTTACGCCCAAGGGGTTCGCCTCCGGATCGGGCATGTCGACCATCTCCGCCACGATATCGGGCACGTCCTCCACCGTGGGCACCTTGTACGTCTCCAGGCTGGGGTTCACCACCAGCCCGCGGCGCGGGTCCTCCAGGCGCCGCTCCGTGAGGGCGTACCCGAGCCCCTGAATGACTCCCCCATAAAGCTGGCTGCGGATCGTCAAGGGGTTGACCACCCGGCCCGACTCGTGGACCGCCACAATTCTCTCGACCCGAACCCGCCCCGTCTCCAAATCCACCTCCACCCGGGCGAACTGGGCCCCGAAGGTGTTGATGTTCTTGTCCTCCGGGTTGGGCCCGCGCGCTCCCTTTCCCACGATGGTATAGTTGAGAAGCTTCTCGAAGATCGTTTGGACGGGCGTCCGCTCGCCGGAGCGGGCGTCCACGAACTCCCCCTGCTCCAAGGAGATGCGATCGCGGGGGATCTCCAGCACCTGGGCGCCCACGTCGAGGAGCTGCGCTCGGGCGTCTTCCGCGGCGGCGCGGACCGCGGGGCCCACCGATGCTAAGGTCATGCTCCCCGCGCTTAAGGGGGAGTAGACGCCCCACTGCGTGTCCCCCAGCTCCACCCTCACCCGCTCCAGGGGGAAGCCCAGCGCTTCTGCGGCGATCTGGGCCAGCGCGGTGCGGGTCCCCGTCCCGATGTCCTGGGTGCCCGTGATGACCGTGGCCGTCCCGTCGGGATTGATCTTGACGAGCGCGTAGGCGGGCGGGCCGCCGCTCCCGCCCCAGATCTGGCTCGCCATCCCGAAGCCCACTCGCTTCGTCTTTGTAGATCGCGTTTTCTTGACTTCTTCCCGCTTTTCCCAGCCGATGAGCTGAGCCCCCCGCTCGTAGGCTTGCTTGAGCCCCTTGGTGGTGTAGGGCTTGTTCGTGATCGGGTCGATCTCGGCGTAGTTCTTGAGGCGCAGCTCCAGGGGATCTAAATTCAGCTTGCGGGCCAGCTCGTCCATCATGGACTCTAAAGCGAACGTTCCCTCGACGTAGCCGGGGGCGCGGAAGGCGCTGAACGGGCCCAAGTTCGTGTAGACGGAATAGTCCTCCGTCTTGAGGTTGGGGCACGAATATAAGCGCTTGGTGGGCCCGGAGGCGCTGGCGGGCCAGGCCGCGTACGCTCCCACGTTCAGAATTGACTTATGATAAATGGCCGTAAGCCTCCCGTCTTCCTTGGCCCCCAGCTTGAGGGTTTGCACGGTGGAGGGGCGGTTGCCCGTGGCGAGATTCTCCTCAAAGCGGTCCAACAGCACCTGGACGGGGCGGCCCGTCCTCCGGGCGGCGAGGGCGGCCATCACGGTGTACTTGCCCGCTGCGTTCTTGCTCCCGAAGCCCCCGCCCATGTACTGCTTGATGACCCGCACCCGGTTGAGGGGCAACCCCAGCGCTTGAGCCACCTGAGCGCGCACCCCGAAGATGTGCTGGGTGGAGTCCCAGATCACCAGCGTATCGCCCTCCCAGTGGGCCACGCTCCCGTGGGTCTCCATGCAGTTGTGAAGGGCGGACTGGGTGCGAAACACCCCCTCGACGACGACGTCGGCCTCCTCAAAGCCTTTCTCGAGATCGCCGCGCTCGTAGACCTCGGGGGCCCCGTTCAGCAAATTGCCGGACTCGTGGACCTTCGGGGCGTTCGGCTCCAGGGCTTTGACGGGATCGACCACGAACGGGAGGGGTTCGTACTCCACCTCGATGAGATCCAAGGCGTCGTAGCAGATCTCCTCCTCGTCGGCTACGACCAGGGCAACCTCCTCGCCCGCGTAGCGCAGGGTCCGGTCGAAGAGCTGGGTGAGGCCCATGCGCCAGGGGATCTCCGGGGCGTTCTCGGCGCTCAGAACGAGCCGGACACCGGGGAGCTTTTCGGCCTTGGAGGTGTCGATGCGTTGAATGCGGGCGTGGGGGTGGGGGCATCGCAGTATGCGCCCGTAGAGCATCCCCGGCAGTTGAATATCGTGGGTGAACTTGGCCGCTCCGGTGACGCGCTCGGGGCCGTCCACCCGCGGCTGCGGCTTTCCCACGAAGCGAAACTCCCGATCGCGGTCGGGCCCCCAGGGCGAAAGGTCCTCGCCCTCGAGGACGATGTACTCCTCGTAGAACCGACCCTCGAACTCGACTTCCGTCTTGATGACCTTGGGCATGGTTTCCCTCTTTTAGCGGTTTGCGCTGGGATCTGTGATCTCAGCGTTAAGACTTGAGCTTCTTCGCCGCGGCCAGCGCGGCCTCCACGATGTGGGGGTAGGCCCCGCAGCGACACAAATTGCCCGAGACGGCGCGCTTGACGTCCTCCTCCGTGGGCTCGGGGTTTTGTTCCAGGAGAGCTTTTACGCTCAAGATCTGCCCCGGGGTGCAGAAGCCGCACTGCAGCGCGTCGTGCTCGACAAACGCCTCCTGGACGGGGTGGAGTTTTCCGTCGCGGGCGAGCCCCTCGATCGTCTCGATCTCGTGCTCTTGGCACTCGACGGCCAACAATAAGCAGCTGTAGACGGGCTTTCCGTCCAGGAGCACGGTGCAGGCCCCGCAGGTCCCCTCGTCGCAGCCCTTCTTGGCCCCGGTGAGCCCGAGGTCGTTTCGCAGGGCGTCTAACAACGTACGTCGGGGCTCGACGCTCAGGGAGAACGTCCGTCCGTTGACGTTCAGGGTGAGAGGCACCCTCTCCGGGCCCCGGATGGAGGGAAGCTGTGCCGATTGCACCCGTGGTTCTAAAGCCTTTGCCATCCGTTGAACCTCCTTGCGGAGGAGTATACCCTGGAGGGCTACCAGGGAGCAATCCCTCTCCAAGGTGGAGGGACAGAGTATGAACATTTTTGAGACAACCTCTGTCCTGAATCGAACCATTCGTCTCACGGATGTCCAATGGAATCACATACGAGAGCGTCACCCCGAGATGGAAGACCAGCAGGACAAACTGAGGGAGACTTTGGAGAATCCCGACTTCGTGGTACACTCTGTGAGAGATGATACCTATCACTACGTCCGGAAATATGCAGAAACCCCTGTCAGCGAAAAGCACGCACTGATCGTCGTGAAGCACTTGGACAGGGATGGGTTTGTCATTACCGCTTTCTTCGTGAGTCGAATTCGCAAGGAAGGCAAGGTGGTCGTCTATGGAAAAGAAGCTTACGATCAGCTATGACAAAGAAGCGGACGTGATGTATCTCAGCTTTGCTGAGCCCGCTCCCGCCTATGGAGAGGAGATCGAGGAAGGGGTGTTCGTCCGCTACGATCCGGACTCGCACGCGCTCGTGGGCATCACCATCGTCAACTTCTCCCAGAAGTTCGGCAAGAAGCCCAAAACCCTGGACGTCCCTGTGAGGGCCTAAAGTTAAGTTAAGGATAGCGCGGCGCGTTCGGCCGTCTGTCCTCTCTCAAGTCCCTTCCTTCAAGCGATATTTCTGGATCTTCCCCGAGGCCGTCTTGGGTAGCTCCTGCACGAACTCGATGTAGCGCGGGTGCTTGTACGCCGCGATCTCCTTGAGACAGTGCTGCTTGATCTCCTCTTTGAGCTCCTCCGAGGGCTCGTAGCCCGGCTTCAGCACGATGAACGCCTTGACGGTCTCGCCCTTGCGCTCGTCGGGGACCCCCACCACGGCGCACTCCGCCACCGCGGGGTGCTCGTACAGAACGTGCTCGACCTCCTTGGGGTAGACGTTCAAGCCCCCGACGTTGATCATGTCCTTCACGCGATCGACGATGTAGTAGTAGCCCTCTTCGTCTTTATAGGCGAGATCCCCAGTGTGGAAGAAGCCGTCGGGTTCCATGGCCGCCCTTGTCGCTTCGGGGTTGTTGTGGTAGCCCTTCATCACCTGAGGGCCCCGGATCAGGAGCTCGCCCACCTCGCCGGGCGGGAGTTCCTCGCCCTTCTCGTTTACGATCTTGCATTCTGTCCCCTCGATGGGCCAGCCGATGGAGCCCGGCTTCCTCTTGGGGGCGGCCAAGTTCGTGTGGGTCACGGGCGATGTTTCTGTTAAACCGTAGCCCTCGTAGATGGGGACGCCCACGGCCTTCTCCCAGGCCTCCATCACGGGGACGGGCATCCGCGCCCCGCCGGAGCTGCACAATCTCAGCGACGAGAGGTCCGCCGTCTTGAGCTTGGGATGGTGCAAGAGATCGATGTAGATCGTGGGCACGGCCAAGAAATTGGTGATCTTGTGCTCCTCGATGAGCCGGAGGGCCTCGTCGGCGTCCCAGCGGACCATGGGGTAGATCGTCGATCCCCTTGTGAGGGGCGAGAGCATCAGCACGGTCATCCCCGTGATGTGGAACATGGGGATCGGCACCAACAACCGATCCTCCTCGGGCGCGAGGGGGAAGAGCTTGGTGACGGCCTTGACGTTGGAGATGAGGTTCCCGTGGGTGAGGAGCACGCCCTTGGGGCGGCCCGTGGTGCCGCTGGTGTAGGGCTGCAGGGCGACGTCCTCATCTTCGCGATCCACGAAGAGAGGGCTTGAGGCAAGAAGCTCGCGGAAGCGGGTGTGGGGGCTCTCGCCGCCCACGGTCACGATCTTCACGTCGTGGTCGGCTTCCTCGACGGCCTTTTCCATCTCTTGGAGGAGGGGCAGGGGGCCGATGAGGAGCTTGGCTTGGGAGTCGTTGAGCTGATAGGCGATCTCGCGGGCGCGCAGCTGCGGGTTCATGGGGGTGGGCACGGCCCCGGCCTTGAAGATGCCCCAGATGGCGACCACGAACTGGGGGAGGTTCGGGAGATAGACGGCCACCCGGTCGTCGGGCCGGATGCCCAACTTCTGCAGCCCCCCCGCGAAGCGGGCGGTCGCGTCGGCCAGCTCCGCGTAGGTGATCTCTTGTCCCTCGAAGACGATCGCCGGGCGCTCCCCGTGCTTCTGCGCCGCTTCGTCCAGCAGCTGGGCTAGGTTCATCGCTCTCCCCTCCACACAGAGCTTTAATCTTTGCTTATCTTAGGCGATCGCGCTCTTGTCCCGCAAGCGCCTAGCCGGACGAGCGGGACTCCGGTCTGCTTTCCTGGGAATCCTCCATCGCCTCCGCCACCAGCTCCGCGATGTCCCGACTCTCTAGATCTACGCCCTTGTTCTTGATCCCGTCCTCCATCATGATCATGCAGAAGGGGCACGAGGTGGCCAACACGTCAGGCTGCGCCTCCATCACCTGCTGCAGCCGGAGCTGATTCACTTCTTTTCCGGGCTCCTCCTCCACCCACATCAGCCCCCCGCCCGCGCCGCAGCACATCCCCTTCGAGCGGCTCCTCGCGATCTCGATCCGCTGCGCCCCCGGAATCGCGTCTAGGGCCCGCCGCTGCGGGTCATACACTTTGTTGTACCGCCCCAGGTAGCACGAGTCGTGATACGTGATGCGCTTTCGGAGTTCCCTGCTCAGTTGGATCTT
>JALUUA010000306.1 GCA_027021605.1 Candidatus Bipolaricaulota bacterium
GCCGTGGAGGCCGGGCTCGACCCCTGGGAAGTCACGTTTGGTGTTGTGGACCACGACACCCTTAACGAGATCTCGGCCTACGACGGGTTCCCCACCCGCTACCCCCACTGGCACTTCGGGATGGCCTACGACTACTTCCGCAAGCGGGGGGCCTACTCGGGGTGGTGGACCTACGAGCTGGTGTTAAACACCCGCCCCGCGATCGCGTATCTGCGGGCGAGCAACAGCCGGGTGGAGACCAAGGGCGTCATGGTCCATGTGTACGCCCACGTCGACTTCTTCCACCACAACCGCTGGTTCAGCAAGACGAACCGGGACATGATCAAGGTGATGGAGCAGCACGCCCAGCACATCGAGCGCTACATGGAGAAGTACGGCGTAGAGCGCGTTGAGTCGTTCATCGACAAAGTTTTGAGCGTTCAATACAACATCGACCCGCACGCGCCGTTCATCAAGCGCCGCTGGGGCTCAACCGCCCAAAAGAAGAAGCCGAAGCGGACCCTCCTGGAAGCGGAAGAGCCGGGCGTGGGGGAGAGAGAGGGAGGGGCCGAGGCCGAGGAGGTGAAGATCGCCCGCATCCCGGCGAAGCGCGATTACATGGAGCGGTACTTGAACCCGCGGGAGTGGATCGAGGAACAACGAAGACGCCTCGAGTCCGAGCGGGAGCGCCGCCGCCTGCGGGACGCCTCCGAGTTGGACGAGCCCCAGAAAGACCTACTGCAGTTCCTCATGCGCTTCGGACGCCTGGAGGAGTGGCAAAAAGATATTATCGCCATGGTCCGCGAGGAATCGTATTACTTCGTCCCCCAGATCCAGACGAAGGTCATGAATGAGGGGTGGGCCTGTGTGGTAGCGGGGACGCCTGTCTTCACAGATCGGGGCATCCTCCCCATTGAGGAGATCGTGGAGGAACGTCTCCCTGTAAGGGTAAGCGACGGAAACGAATACCGCCGTGTTTACGATTATGCCCGGTTCCCCGATCGCAAGGTAATAAAGATTCGCACCCGCCGGGGATTCGAGCTTGCCGGCTCCACAACCCACCAAGTGCTCTTAGAAGACGGCAGCTGGCGGAGGCTCGACGAGCTAAAGCCAGGGGACCGGGTCCAGCTGGGAGCGGGGCTCGGTCGCTGGCCCGAGGAGTACGTGCCCCTCGAGTGGGAGCCCATCCGCCGCATGAGCTTGGAAGACGTCGCCGAGCAGGCAGGGGTCTCCCTCAGCACCGTGCTGCGCTATCGCGAGGGGCACGCCATTCGCAAGCATGCGGACCGGGTTGCGTTGGCTGTAGAACAATACGAAGCACAATCGCCGGTAGCTCTTGCTTGCTCTCCCCGGATGCGAAGGGCGATCCGGGTCCCGAGACTGTTGGATGAGGATTTAGCAGCCTTCCTCGGATATCTCATTGGAGACGGCCATCTGAGCCGCGTCAAGCGGGTAGTCGGTTTCACCACCGGCGACGAGGAGCAGGCATGGAGATTTCAAGGGCTGGGGGAGCGCCTCTTTGGGCTTCAGGCCCGAGTGCTCCGGGACGGGAACCGCTGGCGGGTGCTCTTTCACTCCCTGGACCTACTGGATTTTCTGGAGTACTTGGGATTAAAGAGCGGTCCATCCGCTGCGGAGAAACAGGTTCCTCCCTTGATCCTGCGCTCTCCTAAATCGGTGGTCGTCTCGTTTTTGCGGGCGTACTTCGACTGCGACGCTTATGCAGGCAAACAAGGGGTCATTCTCTCCACTCGCAGTGAAGATCTCGCCCGCACGATTCAAGTCATCTTGTTGAACTTCGGCATCCTATCCCGGCGGCGACCCCAGAAGGACGGGTGCTGGCACGTGGACCTTATGGGCCGCCCTGCGCAAGTCTTCTTCGAGAAGATCGGCTTCGGGCTCCGGCGCAAGCAACAAGCCTTGCAAGAGTATCTTGAGAACCACTGCTTCTACAAGCGGGAAGAGTTCGTGGACGAGGTTGTAGCGATTGAACACACGCGGGCCGACGTCTACGACATCTCCGTGGAGGAAACCCATCGCTACGCGGCAGCCGGACTGATTCATCACAACAGTTATTGGCAATCCAAGCTCATGGCCGAGTTCGCGGACTCCAACGAGTTCCTAGACCACGCGGACATGATGAGCAAGGTGCTGGGGGGCAACGCGCTCAACCCCTACAGCCTGGGGAAGCTCATCTGGGAGGACATCAAGGAGCGCTGGGACAAGGGGCGCTTCGGGCGCGAGTGGGAGCTCTGCAAGGACGCCGAGCAGAAGAGGCGCTGGGACACCGGGGCCAACAAGGGTTTAGAGAAGATCTTCGAGGTCCGCCGGACCTACAACGACCTCACCTTCATCGACGAGTTCTTCACCGAGGAGCTCTTCGAGAAGCTCAACCTCTTCACGTACGAGTACATCCCCGAGACGGGGGCCTATCACATCACGTCTCGTGACTACGAGGACGTCAAGAAGAAGCTGCTGTTGCAATACACGAATCTGGGCAGGCCCACCATCAAGGTGGTCACGGGCAACTACGACAACAAGGGCGAACTGCTCCTCATCCACGAGTGGAACGGTATCCGGCTCCACTGGGAGGAAGCGAAACAAGTCCTAAAGAACCTCTACGAGATGTGGGGGCGGCCCGTGAATTTAAAGACGATCACCCTGCGCAAGGCCCGCGACCCCGATCCGACCCGCCAGCGCATTCACCCCGAGCGGCCCCTCACCGCCGTCTTCGAGGAGCAGGGGGTTCTGCTGCGCTACGACGGGGAGGCGTTCCACGAGATCGCCCTCGACCCCGAGGACGTCGAGGACCTCCGGGTCGACGACGTGAACTACCACACCACCCCGCGGGAGTGGATCGGGTAAGCGAGAATTGACAAATTCCGCCTGCGGCAGTACCATCCCACACCGTGGAGGTGTCGCGGCTGAGCGAACCGACGGAAGCCCAACCCCAGACCCGAGCGCAGGCGGTGGTGAGGCGCGAGATCGCCCTCCGGGACGTGGGTGAGGCCACAGCCCTCTTCGGTCCCCTCAATCGCAACCTCAACGTGATCCGGGAGGTCTTCCCCGTCGAGCTCCGCCTCCGGGGCGACCGCTTGCTCTTGGAGGGGCCCGAACGGGGCGTGGCGCAAGCCGAGCGACTTCTGGAGAAGCTGCGGGAACTGATCGCGGGCCACCACATGCCGGACGCCCGGGACGTGAGGTACTTGGCCGAGCAGATTAAAGCGGAGCAGGACGTCGAAGGGGTGCTGGCGGACGTCATCCAGTACACCCACTGGGGGGAGCCCATTCGCCCCAAGACCGCGGGGCAGGCCCGCTACGTGCGGGCCATCGAGGAGCGGGAGATCGTCTTCGCCATCGGCCCCTCCGGGACGGGGAAGACCTATCTAGCGGTGGCGATGGCCATCAACTTCCTGAAGAAGGGCCGGGTAGGACGGCTCATCCTCACGCGCCCGGCCGTGGAGGCGGGCGAGGAGCTGGGCTTTCTGCCGGGGGACATCCACGCCAAGGTGAGCCCATATCTGCGCCCCCTTTATGACGCTTTATACGACATGATCCCCGGCGACGAGGTCCAGCGCTACCTCGAGAGCGGACGGATCGAGATCGCGCCCCTGGCCTACATGCGGGGACGGACCCTCAACAACAGCTTCATCATCCTCGACGAGGCCCAGAACACCACCACCGGCCAGATGAAGATGTTCCTGACGCGCTTGGGCCTCAACTCCCGGGCCGTGATCACGGGGGACGTCACCCAGATCGACCTGGAGCGGGGCCGCTCCGGCCTGGTCGAGGTGCAGCGCATCCTCTCGGGGATCGACGAGATCGCGTTCATCTACCTGGAGAAGGCCGACGTGGTTCGCCACCCCCTGGTGAAGAAGATCATCGATGCCTATGAGAAGGCGGAAGCTGCGCAGGAACAGGGGTGAGCGGTCCGGCGCCCGCCTCCGCCGCCTGAGGCCGAACCTCCAAGGCGGGCTCGACTTCGTCCTGCTTGCGCTCCTGCTCACGGGCTTGCTCGCCTTTCGGTTGAACCCCACGGGCGAGCCGTGGATCCGCTGGCTCCCCGGGGAGCCCCTCCTGGGCAGCGCGCTTTTGGTGGCCCTGCTGGCGGCGCTGTGGTTGGGAGCGCTTCGGCTGCGCCAACCCGAGCTATTGGAGAGCCGCCGCATCCGGGTCTTCCTCGTCCTCACGGTGGGGAGCGTCGCCCTCCTCGGGCGGGCCGTGGACCTGTTGGCCCCCTTCTTGGTGCCCGAGCCGATGGGGGCTTATCTCGTCCCGGTGGCCCTGGGAGCCGGGCTGGTCACCGTCTTCGTCAACGCGGAGGTGGGGCTGCTTCTCACGGTGCTCCTGGCGTTCTGGACGGGCCTGAACGGGGGCGGGGGGCTTGCGCCCGCGGCGACGCTGGCGGCCTTCGGGAGCGGTACCGTCGCCGTCTTTCGCTGTGCGCGGCTCCGGAGGCTCTCGGATCTGCCGCTTACGGGCCTCGAGATCGGGCTGGTGGGGGTCCTCTTCCACGCCGGGGCGGTCGTCCTCGCCCAGGGGGTCGAGGCCCTCAACGCCGCGGCCCTCATCTGGACGGGGCTCAACGGGCTCGTCAGCGTGCTGCTGCTCTTCGGGGGGCTTCCCGTGGCCGAGTACATCACCCAGAGGACGAGCCCCCTGGGGCTGGTGGAGCTCCTCAACCCCTCGCACCCCCTGCTGGTCCTCCTGCGGGAGAAGGCCCCCGGCACCTATCACCACAGCTTCCGGGTCGCGGACTTAGCGGAGAGCGCGGCCCAAGCGATCGGGGCCGATCCCCTTTTGGCGAAGGTGGGCGGCTACTACCACGACATCGGCAAGATCCGAAGGCCCGAGTACTTCGTGGAGAACCAAGGAGGAGGCCCCAACCCCCACGACGAGATCTCGCCCAGCATGAGCAAAATGATTTTGATGTCCCACATCAAGGACGGGGTGGAGCTGGCCCGCGAGTACGGGCTCCGAGAGGACGTCATTCAGTTCATCCGCCAGCACCACGGCACCACGGTCATTCGCTACTTCTACCTCAAGGCGCTGCGGGAGGGGAAGGCGAGCGCGGAGTCCATGGACGACTACCGCTACAACGCCGAGCTCCCGCAGACGAAGGAGACGGCGATCGTGATGCTCGCCGACGGGGTGGAGGCAGCCACCCACGGGCTCGACGACCCGACCCAGATCGACGAGGTGGTCCGCGAGGTGGTTCGCTCGCGGGTCGAGGACGGCCAGCTGCGGGAGAGCCCGCTCACCCTGCGGGATCTGGAGCGCATTCAGGAGGCGTTCTGCGAGACGCTGCGGGCGATGCGCCACACCCGCGCCGGGAGCTTTCCCGCCCCCGCCCCCGCTTCCGCTCCTCCGACGGATTCCGAAACGCTGCCCTCGACGGGGACCCCGAGCGCGTCCCGCTAGCGGCGCGGCTGCTTGGCCATTTGGCCGATTGGCCGATTGACTCCCCTCCGCCCCCCGATTCACAATACTCCCCTCAGGAGGTCGTTCGCATGCGCATGCGGAGAAGAGCCTTGACGCTTGGGATCGGACTGCTCCCGGTGGGCGTGCTGGAAGTAAGCGGGTGGGCCCAGACGGAGCTGATGACGGCCTCGGCGTCCCTGATCGTCGCCGTCGCCGCCCTCTTGGTGGCCGTGGGGGCGCTGATCGTCTTCCTGCGGCTCGCAAGGCTGCTGGAGCGCTGGGAGGACCGCTTCAAGGAGTAAGACGGAGCAAGACGAGGCGAGGCGAGGGGGGCGGGACGAGCCCGGTTGCGGGTCGGTCGCTCGCCCCGCCCCGCCGTGCCGTTACTCCCGTTACTCGACGGGCTTGCACTTCGTGCGGCCGCTTAGGAACTCGCCGCAGATGTTCAAGTGCTCCGCGCGGAAGGGCAGCAGCGGCTCCCCCTCCGACACGAGGGAGAAGACGCCGTTATCGCTCTCCGCTTCCACCCGTACGATGCGATCCTCCAGCCACAGGTAGGCGGGGGCCTGGGGCCAACGCTCGCGGTCCCCGTCGCCGTCCGTGTCCAGCTCGAGGAGGAACTCGAGCTTCTGGGTCCGCGTGAAGAAGCGGACAGACACGGTGTAGACCACCTCGCCCTCGCGGACCCAGCCGCTCA
>JALUUA010000307.1 GCA_027021605.1 Candidatus Bipolaricaulota bacterium
CGGCCTTCCGGCGGCTGGCGACCAGCAGGGCCGCTGCCCCGTCGTTGATCCCCGAGGCGTTCCCCGCCGTCACGAATTGGTTCCCCTCGAAGGGGGCCAGGGGCAGCTTGGCCAGCGTCTCCCGCGTGGTGTCCTTGCGCGGGTGCTCGTCCGTGTCGACGACGATCTTCTTGCCCTTGACCTCCATCTCGTAGGGGTAGATCTCCTCGGCGAAGCGGCCGCTCTCGATCGCCTTAACCGCGCGCTGGTGGCTCCTTAGGGCGAACTCGTCCTGCTCCTCGCGGGAGATCCCGTACTTGATGGCCAAGTTGTTGGCCGTCCCCGCCATGGTGCAGCCCCCATACGGGTCGTAGAGCGCCTCCCACAGATAATCTTCGAGTTTGGCCGAGCCCAGGCGCAGCCCCTGCCTCGCGCCCCGGATCACGAAGGGGGCTTGGGTCATGTTCTCCGTCCCGCCCGCCAGCACCAGATCGGCCTCCCCGGCCTGGACCATCCGCGCGGCTTGCACGACGGCCTCCAGCCCCGAGCCGCACAGGCGATTGACGGTCACCGCGGGGACGTCTATGGGCACCCCTGCCTTGAGCCCCGCGTGTCGGGCCAGGTAAATCGCATCCGGCGAGGTCTGCAAGACGTTCCCGAAGATCACGTGGTCCACCTCTTCGGGGGAGAGGTCGACGCGCGCCAGCGCCCCCTTGGCCGCGTGGGCGGCCAAGTCGATGGCGGAGACGTTCGAGAACGCCCCCATGAACTTCCCGAAGGCCGTGCGCACCCCCGTGAGCACGACGGCTTCCCGTTCCCGCTCGCGTCCTTGCGTCATGGGCTGTGTCCTCCTTCCCGTTCCGTTTCCCGTTCCGTTCGGACGTTACGACTGCTGAATGATCTCATAGATCTCCCGCTCCTCCAGCACCCGGTCGGCGTTCTTGGCGTGTTCTAGGATTTTGTCCACGAGCTCGGGTCGGGGCTCCCGGCCCCGCTGGGTCAGCCAGTAGATGACGTTCCACTTCCCGCTCATGGGGCCGATCTCGATCTCCTGCTCGCGCCCGACGAGCTCGGCGGGCACGCCGGAGTAGACCCGATTCGCCAGGAAGTCGTCGCCCTTCTGCTTGGCCTTGACGATCGCCGCGGCGTGCACCCCCGTGGAGGTCCGGAAGGCGTCCCGCCCCACCACGGGATAGTTGAAGGGCAGCGGCGCGTCGCAGTGCTCGTGGATGAGCTCGCAGTACTCCGTGAGCGCGCTCAGGTCTTGGTCGAGCCAGCCCAGCAGCACCAAGTTGACGAGCATCTGGTCGAGGGAGGTGTTCCCCACCCGCTCGCCGATGCCCAGGATGGTCCCGTGGACGCAGTCGGCGCCCGCCTCCAAGGCCGCCAGCGCGTTGGCCACGGCCAGCCCCCGGTCGTTGTGCCCGTGCCAGTCGATGCGTAAATCGTCGCGGTCGCGGACGATCTCCTCGCGGAAGAACTTCACGATGGCCCGCGCGCCGTGGGGGGTGACGTGCCCGACCGTGTCCGCGATACACAAGCGGGTGGCCCCGCAGTCGATGGCCGTCTGGTAGAGCTTTTTGAGCACCTCGGGTTGGGCGCGGGTGGTGTCCTCGGTGACGTACATCACGGAGAGCCCGTGCTTTACGGCGAACGTCACGGCTTCCTCGGTGCTTTGGAGCATGCGGTCGAGGTCCCAGCCCTCGGCCAGCCGGCGGATGGGGCTGCTCCCGATGAAGACCGAGGCCATAACGGGAATCCCGGCGGCTTGGGAGACGTCGACGATGGCCTGGACGTCGCCGGGGACGGTGCGGGCCGCGCAGTTCGGGTGTATCGGGAGCTTCTCGCGGGCGATCGTCTTGGCCAGCTCCGCGGTGGCCTCCTGGATCTTGGGACTGGTGCAGGGCATCCCGATGTTGGCGTGGGGGATGCCGAGCCGGGCCATGTAGTGAAGGGCTTGGATCTTCACGTCCAAGGGGGGATCGGTGATCGAGGGGGACTGCATGCCGTCGCGGAGGGTCTCATCGCAGAGCTCCACCCGGCGGGGCGCGGGAGGCGCTTCCCCGGCGTTCCAATCGTAAATGAACTCCTCGTTCGTAAATCCCATGGTCTCTCTCCCTCCTCGTGCTCGTGCCTCGTGCGTCGTTCCCGGCGGGGATCAGTATAGTCGAGCGAATCCGAGGGGGCCAATCGCTGCCCTTCCCCGTTTGTCGGCACTCGCTTGATCGCCGTCCGGGCGATGGGCTAGACTGGGGGTGCCCCGCCTTCGCCCCCGGGAGGGGAGCGCACAAAGGAAGGGATGCAGGGATTGGGTCCAAGCCCGAACGAAGAGGGGGACTACGAGAACGGAGAAAGGAGAGGATACCCATGGAGACGAAGGAGCAAGTCTACCGGGTCCGCGGGAGCTGGGAGGGGACGCTGGTCGGCGGCCGCGGGGTGATCGAGAACGAGCGGGGGACGTTCCAGACGGAGTTTTCCATCCCCAAGAGCTTCGGCGGACCCGGAGGGATGACGAACCCGGAGGAGATCTTCCTGGCCTCCGCGTGCGCCTGCTATCTGGTGACGCTAGCGATGATCGCGGAGAAGATGAAGCTTCCCGTAAAGAACCTCACCTGCACGGCCGAGGGGAAGGTGGTCCCCGACCAGCAGGACGGCTACCACTTCCGCGAGATCGCGCTCTACCCCCACATCGAGCTCGATACGGGGAACGAGAGCGACGAGGCCCAATACGAAGACCTGATCGCCCGCGCGGTGGCGCTGGCCGAGCACCGCTGCATCATCTCCCGAGCCGTGAAGGGGAGCGTCCACTACGAGGTCCGGCACACCGTGGGCGCGGCGGGTTAAGTCGACTACGTCTAAGCCGTAAGCTTTCGAGAAACAGAGAAGGCCCCCGTTCGGGGGCCTTTCGCCGCTCGCGGAAAGTTTCTGCTGAAGGGGATTACAGCCGCTCGATCACCGTGGCGATCCCCTGGCCGAAGCCGATGCACATGGTGATGAGCCCCAGCTGCTTGTCCTGCCGCTCCAGCTCGTAGAGCATCTTGGTGAAGAGAATCGCCCCGGTGGCGCCCAAGGGGTGGCCGTGGGCGATCGCCCCGCCGTTGACGTTGACCTTCTCCCAGTCCACATCGAGCTCCCGGCCCCAGGCGATGGGCACGGACGCGAACGCCTCGTTGATCTCGATGAGGTCAATGGCTCCGAGGGTGAGGTCCGTCTTCTCCAGCACCCTCTGGGTGGCGGGGATGGGGCCCGTGAGCATGATCGTGGGATCGACGCCCACGACCGCGGTGCCCAAAATCCGCGCCCGGGGGGTGAGCCCCAGCTCCTTGGCCTTCTGGCGGGTGGTGATGAGCAGCATCGCGGCCCCGTCGCTGATCTGGCTCGAGTTCCCCGCGGTGATCTTCCCGTCGGGCCGGAAGGAGGGGGCAAGCTGCGCGAGCTTCTCCAAGCTCGTGTCGCGGCGGAGGCCCTCGTCCTGGGTGATCGTCTTCTTCTGCCCCTCGATCTCGACCTCGACGGGGACGATCTGGGAGTCGAGGCGCCCCTCGTCCTGGGCGCGGGCCAGCTTGCGATGGCTCTCCAGGGAGTACTCGTCCAGCTCACGGCGGGAGATGCCCCACTTCTCGGCGATCCGTTCCGCAGACTCCCCCTGCCAGACGATCTCGTACATCTTGAGGAGCTTGGGGTTTAGGGGCTTGTCGATGTCGGAGCCCATCGGTTCGCGGGTCATGCTCTCGACCCCGCCCGCGAGCACCACGTCCGCCACGCCCAGGGCGACCTCCTGGGCGGCGAAGACGACCGCCTGCTGGCCGGAGCCGCACAGGCGGTTGACGGTCGTACCCCCCACCGTCACCGGGAGTCCCGCGGTAAGGGCGATGAGCCGGGCGACGTTTCCGCCCTGCTCGCCCCGCTGGGTCACGCACCCCAGCACCACGTCCTCGACGAGCTGCGGGTCGATCCCCGTGCGCTTGAGCACCTCCTGGACGACGATCACGCCGAGGTCGTCGGGCCGGACGTCCTTAAAGACCCCTTCCTTCTTGCCGATGGGGGTGCGCACCGCCTCGACGATCACCGGCTCGCGGGGGTTCATCGCCATCGCGTTCACCCCTTCTTCTTCTTTTCCCTTCGTTCTTCTTCCTTTAAAGTTCGCCCGCCTCTTGGAGGCCGTCCAGGATGTCCTTCACGAACGAGTCGACGTCGTTATAGGGGAAGTTGGCCCGCCCGGCGAGCTTTTGGGAGAGCTCCATCGCGGTCCAGCTCTTGTCCCCGGCCTTGAACTGGGTCATCGGCCCCTGCGGCAGGACGGGCAAAAGATCCATGACGCTGTTGATGGGGTAGTTCGCCTTTCCGAAGATCTCCTTCAGCTGCTTTTCCAGCTCTTCGCGTGCGCTCATGGTAAGCACCTCCGGCAGACATGCTACGCGCTGGGAGAGGGGGCTGTCAAATCCCCGATCCCAAGATCCCAACCCGAGTCACACGAGTACCGGGTCACAGGAAGTTGTACGCCAGCACGCCCAGCGTGACGGAGATAAGCGACCAAGCGAGCGACTCGAGCAGGGCCTTCGGATCGAAGGAGAACGACAAGCCCTCCCGGGGGCGCTCGCCCAGCTCGCGACGGAACTCCTCCTCGATCTTAGGGGATTCGGCGAGCAGGAGCTGATATCCCCAGTAAAGGCTGAGCGCGTTCCCCGCGAGCACGCCGACGGAGGCCGCCAGGAGGTTGCCGGAACGGCCCTGGTTCTGCGCGACGAGCGCGATCCCGGTCACCGTGCCGAGGGCGCCGCCCGCGATTACCAGACCGGAGCTGAAGGAGACGTTTAGGATCGCCTGGGCCAGGCACAGCCCCACGGTGACCGCCCGCTCGGGCTCGTCCACGGGCTCCCCCTCGTGAAGGATCCGACCGACTTCCTCGAAGCAGGGGGGCAGGCTCTGCGAGAGCTCCAGGACCAAGGGAAGGGAGCCCACGGCTCCCAACGCGGTCCCGACGGCGTTGCCCACCAGCCCCCCGGCGGCCTGGAGGGCCATCTCCGAGAGCGAAGCCTCCGTCCGGCCGAAGGCCACTTGGGCAGTTAACCCAAATCCCAGAAGAAGGGCGATAAGCGTCAGGGGAAGAACCGTCCTGCAGCGCATGTCGCCTTTGCACCTCCACTTCAACCATACGGGAGCTGAGCCTTCGCGGTCAAATCCCTTCTCCCAACCTGACGTTTGCAGGCAAAAGGCGGGAAACGTACCCTCTTTTCCGGGAGGTCCAACGGACCGTGGGCACAGGAGCCGACGTTGGAGCGGCCGAACAGGCTTTTATCCCTGTCGGGGTCGTGACGATCTTGTTCAGCGACCTGGAGGGCTTCACCCGTTACGCCGAGCAGCACGGGGATGACGCCGCCCGCGAGTTGGCCGAAAAGCATCACGAGCTGCTGCGACAGCAGTTGGCCCGCTACGGGGGTCGCGAGGTCAAGACGCTGGGGGATGGCCTCATGGCCGCCTTCGCCAGCGCCCGACAGGCGGTCCTCTGCGCTGTGGCCGCCCAGCGGTCGTTTCGCGCCTACGCGGAATCACAGGGCCTTCCCCTGCGGGCGCGCATGGGACTCGATGCGGGCGAACCCCTCATCGATCCGGAAACGGGCGACCTCATCGGGCAAGCGGTCAACCGGGCCTCCCGCGTCGCCGATCAAGCCCCCGCCGGAGGGATCCTCGTCTCGGAGACGGTCAAGGGGCTTGTGGGCCACCTCGAGGGCATTCGCTTTGAGGACCGCGGGCTCAAGGCCCTCAAGGGGCTCCCGGAGCGGGTTCGCCTCTACGAAGTCCTCCCCGCCGAGGCGCTCGATCCCGAACGCAGCGCCGCGGAGCTGCGCCGCTGGCTCGGCGAGCTCCAAGCCCGGCCGGTCGTCCACCTCCCCGTCTTCCGGCTCCTGGGAACGGGCCTGCGGCTCCTTCTCCGTCGCGGGAGGCGGGGCATTGGGATCCCGTTCCTGATCGTTCTCGCTTTGTACCTTATACTCACCACGCCGAGTTCGGACCTCGAAGAGGGCCGGGTGCTGTGGGAGCGCAGGGTCTCGCAGGCGCAGGAGAAGCCCCTGCCCCCCGGGCAGTCGGGGGAGGAACGGCAGACGAT
>JALUUA010000308.1 GCA_027021605.1 Candidatus Bipolaricaulota bacterium
TCGGGCTCGTAGCGCTGGGTGAGCCGCCCGGCGGGCCCTTCCACCACGACCTGGGCCCCCTGCGGGTCCACCGTGACCTTGACGCCCTCGGGGATGGGGATGGGTTTGCGTCCGATCCGCGACATCACGCACTCACCCCTACGCTACCAGACATAGCAGAGCACCTCGCCGCCGATCCGGCGCCGGCGGGCCTCCTGGCCCGTCAGGATCCCCTGGGAGGTGGAGAGGATCGCGATCCCCAGCCCCCCCAACACCGAGGGGATCTCGTCGGCGCCGACGTAGACCCGCCGTCCCGGCTTGCTCACCCGTTGCAAGCCCCGAATCACCCTCTCCTTGCCCCGCTTGCCCTTGTACTTGAGCTTGAGGGTCAAAATCCTCTTGGCCCCGTCTGCCCGCACCTGGTAGTCCTCGATGTAGCCCTCCTCCTTGAGGATGCGGGCGATGGCCTCCTTCATCTTCGAGGAGGGGAGGCTCACCTCGGGGTGATAGCGCTCCTGGGCGTTGCGGATCCGGGTGAGCATGTCCGCGATGGGGTCGCTCAGCCAGACCGTCTTGACCTTCTTCGTGGGCTGCGGCCGAATCCGCGCCCCTCGACTGCTCCTTGGGGTGGCCATGGCTACCAACTCGCCTTCCGCACGCCGGGGATCATCCCGCGGTGGGCCAGCTCGCGGAAGCACAACCGACACACGCCAAAATCCCGGATGTACCAGCGCTTCCGCCCGCAGAGCTTGCAGCGGTTCACCCGGCGCGTCTTGAACTTGGGTTCTCGATTCGCCTTGGCAATCCAAGCTTTCGTCGCCATACCCTCACGCTCGCTTTTCTTTTCTCAAAAATTAGTCCTTGAACGGGCAGCCCAGCTCCTTGAGCAGGTAATACGCTTCCCGATCCGTCTCCGCGGTGGTCACGATCGTGATGTCCATCCCTTGCACTTTCACGATGTCGTCGTAGTGGATCTCGGGGAACACCAGCTGCTCGTCGAGCCCCAGGGTGTAGTTGCCCCGCCCGTCAAAGGACTCCGTGGAGAGCCCCTGGAAGTCGCGCACGTTGGGGAGCACCACGTTAAAGAGCTTCTCCAAGAACACCAGGGCCCGCACGCCCCGCAGCGTCACTTTGCACCCGACAGGGTTCCCCTTGGTGAGCCCGAAGTCGGAGATGCTCCGCTTGGCGCGGGTGACCACGGGGCGCTGGCCCGCGATCTTGGCCAAGTCGTTCACGCAGCCCTCCAGCACCCGGGGGTCGTCCGGGGCCTCCTTGATGCCCATGTTAATCACGACCTTCTCGATCCGGGGCACCTCCATGATGTTGGTGTACCCCAGCTCCTTCATGAGCTTCGGCGCGATCTCCTCGCGAAACCTCTCTTTGGTGAGCATCGGCGTTCTCCCCGCGATCACTCGAAGGTCTCCCCGCACTGCTTGCACTTGCGCATCTTCTCGCCCGTTTCTAGTATTTCAAAGCCCACGCGGGTGGGGCGGTCGCACGCCGGGCAGATCACCAACACGTTCGAGATGTGAATGGGCCCCTCACGCTCGATGATGCCGCCCTCCCGCTGGCGCGCGGTGGGGCGCTGGTGCTTGGTGATGATGTTGACGCCCTTTACGATGATGCGCCCCTTCTCGGGGAAGACGCGCATCACCTCGCCGCGCTTGCCGCGGTCGTTGCCCGCGATCACCTTGACGATGTCGCCCTTCTTGACCTTTCGCATCTACAAAACCTCCGGCGCCAGCGACAGGATGCGGAGCATGTTCTTCTTGCGCAGTTCCCGCGGGACGGGGCCGAAGATGCGGGTCCCGATGGGCTCCAAGCTGTTGTTGACCAGCACCACCGCGTTGTCGTCGAAGCGGATGGTGGTCCCGTCCTCCCGGCGGTAGGGCTTGCGGGTCCGGACGATGACGCCCTTGACCACATCGCCCTTGTCGATGTCGCTGGTGGGCAGCCGCTTCTGGACGGACCCCACCACGATGTCCCCGATTCGGCCGCCGCGGGCCCCGGGTCGGCCCAGGACGTTGGCCACCCGGATCTCCTTGACCCCGGAGTTGTCCGTGACCTTCAGGATGCTTCGCACCTGAATCATGACGCCTCACCTGTGCCCGTTCCTTGGGTCTTCTCCTTGCCTTCGCTTTCGCCTTCGTCCCCGCCTTCGGCTTGCGCTGCAGCGGAAGCGGGAGGCGAGGCAGGCGCCGTGGCCTGCTCGACCTCGAGCACCTCGGGCTCCTCCTCGGGCTCGACGCCCTCCTCGAGGGGCGAGACGCCCGTGGGCGCCCTCTGGAGGATCTCCACGAGCCGCCAGCGCTTGAGCTTGCTGAGAGGCCGCGTCTCGCGGATCCGGACGACATCGCCGACGCGGGCCTCCTCCCGCTCGTCGTGCGCGTAGAACTTCTTCCGGCGCGTGACCGTCTTCTTGTAGCGCGGGTGGATCACCCGGGTTTCCACCAACACGGTGATGGTCTTCTGCATCTTGTCGCTGATCACGCGGCCGACCCGCTCCTTGACGGGCATTACGCCTCACCCGCTTTCACGGTCTTTCGCTCGCGCTCCCGGGCCAGCTCCCGCTCCCTTAGAATCGTCTTGATGCGGGCGATGTCCCGCTTCGTCTGTTTGACGGCTGCCGTGTTGTCCTGCTGGCCCATGGCGATCTGGAATCGCAGCGTGAAGAGCTTGCGCTTGAGCTCCGCTTCCATCTGGCGCAGCTCCTCATCGGTGTAATCTCGCAGCTCTCGAGCTTTCATTACCGCTCGCCTCCCAGCCGGAGCCGCTCCCGCAGCCGGGTGCGGATGGGCAGCTTGTACGAGACGAGCTGGTGAGCCCGCTCCGCCTGCTCGCGGGTGATGCCCCCCAGCTCAAACATAATATGGCCGGAGCGGACCACCGCGACCCAGTGGTCGACGTCCCCTTTCCCCTTGCCCATTCGGGTTTCTGCGGGCTTCTTGGTGATGGGCTTGTCGGGGAAGATGCGGATCCAGATGCGGGCGTTGCGCTCCAGCTCCCGCACCAGGGTGGTCCGACAAGCCTCGATCTGCTGGGCGGTCACCCAACCGGGCTCGACGGCCTGGATGCCGTACTCGCCGAAGGCGACCTCGTTGCCCGCTTGGGCGATCCCCTTGCGCCGCCCGCGGTGCATCTTTCGGTACTTGGTGCGCTTAGGAAACAGCAGCGACACGGCCCTCACCCCGCTTTATCGCGCTCTGGAACCCCAGGGGCATGTGCTCGCCCCGGAAGATCCAGACTTTGATCCCGATGTGGCCGTATTTCGTCCAAGCCTCCGTAAAGCCGTAGTCGATGTCGGCCCGGATCGTCTGGAGCGGCACCCGGCCGTGCTTCACTTCCACGGAACGGGCGATCTCCGCGCCCCCGAGCCGGCCGCTGACCCGGATCTTCACGCCCTTGGCGCCGCGGTCCATCACCCGCTGCGAGACCTCCTTGATGGCCCGCTGCACCGGGAAGCGGTTCTCGATCCGATAGGCGATCTCCTCGGCCACCAAGGCCGCCTCGAGGTCGGGTGCCTCGACCTCCTTGATGGAGATCTTCACCTTCCGGCCCGTCATCGCCTCGAGCTCCCTCTGGAACTGGTCGATCTCCTGTCCGCCCTTGCCGATGATGATCCCGGGCCGGGCGGTGCGAATCACGATCGAGACCCGATCGTCCGCCGGGCGCTCGATGCTCACCTCCGCGATCCCCGCCCCCCGGTAGCGCTGCTTGATCAGCTTGCGGATCTTCTGGTCCTCGACGAGGTACTCGGGCGCCTTCTTGTCGTTGAACCAGTTCGACTTCCACTTCTCGGTGATCCCCAAGCGGAAGCCGAAGGGGTGAATCTTTTGGCCCATGCTAGTCCTCCCCTTCCCCTCGCCCCGGGCGCTCGGCCACCACCACGGTGATGTGGCTGGTGGGGCGCTTGATGATGTCCGCTCGGCCGCGCGAGCGGGGCTTCATCCGCTTGAGGAAGGGCCCCTTGTCCACGCGCGCCTCCTTCACGTAGAGCCGATCGACGTCCATCTCGTAGTTGTGCTCCGCGTTGGCGATGGCCGACTCGAGCACCTTGCGGATGACGCGGGCCCCCTTGGATTTCGCAAACTGCACGGTCAGCAGGGCCTCATCGACGGGCTTGCCCGCGATCTCGCGGGCCACCAACCGCGCCCGGTCGGGCGAGACCCGCACCCACTTGGCGATCGCCTTCGCTTCCATTTCAGCTCATCCCTCGCTCGCGCACAGTCTCGCGCATGGTTTAGAACGCAACCCCCAACCAAACCCCCAACCAAAAGCTGAGCATAATTACTTGGGAGCCGGCGGCTGCTTCTTCTTCATCCCCCCGTGGGCCCGGAACGTCCGCGTGGGGGCGAACTCCCCCAGCTTGTGGCCCACCATGGACTCGGTGATGTGGACGGGGACGTGCATTCTACCGTTGTGCACCTTGATCGTCAACCCGACCATCTCGGGGATGATCGTCGACGCCCGGGACCAGGTGACGATCTCCTTGATCTCCCCGCGCTTGGCCTTCTGCACCTTCTTCAAGAGCTTCGGGTGGACGTAGGGTCCCTTTTTCGTAGACCTAGGCATCGCTACTTCCTCCTCTTCTTCTTGCGGGCGTCGCGGGCGTGGACGATGATGAGCTTGTCGCTCGGCTTCTTCTTGCGGGTGCGCACGCCCTTGGCGGGCTTGGCCGTAAAGGTCATGGGCGGGCCGCCCACGTAGCCGCGCCCCTCGCCGCCGCCGTGGGGGTGGTCCACCGGGTTGCGCGCCACGCCCCGGGTGATGGGCCGCCGCCCCAGGTGCCGCACCCGGCCCGCCTTCCCGTGGACGACGTTCTTGTGGTCGGGGTTGCTCACCTGGCCGATGGTGGCCATGCACCGCTCGTCGAAGAGGCGGATCTCCCCCGAGGGCAACCGGAGGCGGACCATGCCCTCCTCGCGGCTTAGGATCTGGCACATCGTTCCCGCGGCCCGGGCGAGCTTCGCCCTCGCGCCGGGGTAGAACTCGACGCAGTGCACGAACATCCCCACGGGGATCTTACCCAGGGGAAGGGCGTTTCCGGGCTTGGCCTCCGCGCCCTCCCCGGCCATGATCACCTGGCCGATCTCCAGCTCCACGGGCGAGATGATATAGCGCTTCTCCCCGTCGGCGTACTGCACCAGCGAGATCCACGCCGAGCGGTTCGGGTCGTACTCCCGCGTGAGCACCTTGGCGGGGATGCCCTGCTTGTCCCGGGCAAAATCGATGATCCGATACATCCGCTTGTGGCCGCCGCCCCGGCCGCGCACGGTAATGCGCCCCTGGTTGTTCCGCCCCCCCGTCTTCTTGAGGGGTTCCAACAGACTCTTCTCCGGCTCCACCTTGGAGAGCTCGGAGTAGTCCGGCCAGACGGCGTGCCGTCGGCCCGGCGTTATGGGTTTAAACTTCTTTAGGCCCATCGTCTCTCATCCCTTCGTTCCCTTCATCTCATCCCATCCCGTCGCGTCGCGTTGTCGCTACTGGTGGATCTCGATCCGGTGCCCCGGGGCGAGCTGCACGATCGCCTTCTTCCAGTCCGGGCGCTTCCCCGGCTGGTAGAAACGAATCTTGCGGGGCTTGCCCTTGACGTTCATCGTCCGCACCTTGACGACCTTGACCTTGAACAGCTCCTCGACGGCCCGGCGGATCTGGAGCTTGTTCGCCTTCGGGTGGACCCGGAAGGTGTACTTCCCCTCGTCCTGGCCCCGCCAAGCCTTCTCGCTCACCAACGGCTCGAGGATGATGTCCTCCGGCCTAAGCTCCATCGCCGTTCACCGTCCCCTCCCCCTCCCCGAGGCCGACCCGCGTCGCAAGCTCCTTAAGCGCCCCCGCGGTGAGCACGAGCCACTCGTGCTTGAGAATGTCGTAGGTGTGGACGCTCATCGCGGGCATGCACTCGACCTTGGGGAGGTTGCTGAAGGACTTCTTTACGGGGATCCCGAACTCCTCCCCGGATACGACCACCAATACGGACTTCTCCTCCCAGGGGAGTTCCAGGCGCTCGAGCAGGGCGATGGCCGCCTTCGTCTTGGGGCCCTCGGGGAACTCGATGCGGTCCAAAATCACCACGCGATCGCTCTGGAAGCGGTCTCTTATCGCGCTTAGGAGGGCCTGCCGCCGCATCTTCTTCGGGAGCTTGTACTCGTACTCCCGGGGCTGGGGGCCGAAGGTGGTCCCCCCGCCGACCCAGATGGGGGAGCGCCGGTCCCCGTGGCGCGCCCGGCCCGTGTGCTTCTGCGGCCAGACCTTGCGCCCCGAGCCCGCGACTTGGGCACGGGTCTTGGTGGCGTGCGTCCCCTGCCGCTGATTCGTGAGATAGCTCTGCACGGCGCGGAAGAGCAAATCCTGATGGACGCGCCCGGTAACGAGCGCGTCGGGGACTTCCAAGGTGCCCTCCCCGCCGTCCAGCTGAACGAGCTTTGCCGTGGCCATCGCCGTCCTCTCCCTTTCCCTTCGTTCCGCTAGTCTTTACGCTAGCTCTCGCTCTCTTCTTTCTCTTTGCGAATCTCGAGGAGCCCGCCTCGGGGGCCGGGGACCGCGCCCTTGACGACCAGGAGATTCCTCTCGGGGTCGGCCTTGAGCACCGTAAGCCCCCGGACGGTCACCCGCTCGCCGCCCATGTGGCCCGCCATCCGCTTGCCCTTGAACACCTTTCCCGTGGCGGCCATGTTCCCGATCGAGCCCGGGATCCTCTGGTGGTCGTGCCCGTGGGAGGCAGGAAGGCCCCCGAAGCCGTGGCGCTTCATCACGCCCTGGAAGCCCTTCCCCTTGGTGATCCCGCTTACCTTGACCTTCTCACCCTCCTGGAAGATCCCCACGGTGATCTCCTGGCCCACCTCGTAGTTCGAGACGTCCCTTAGGCGAAACTCCTTGAGGTGGCGCCGCAGGGGCACGCCCGCCTTCTCGAAGTGGCCCTTGAGGGGCTTGTTGACGCGCTTGGGCTTGACCTCGCCCATCCCCAGCTGCAGCGCGCTGTAGCCGTCCTTATCGGGCGTGCGGATCTGGACCACCACGTTGGGCGGGGCCTCGATCACCGTGGCCGCAAACGCGTTCCCCTCGGCGTCGAACCAGCGCATCATCCCGACCTTGCGCCCCAAGATCCCCAAGGCCATCCTCTTCCCCTCCGCTTCGGCTCGCGTCTGCGTTTGGGTCGCCTGAGCGCTCACAGCTTCACCTCGATGTCGATGCCCGTAGGAAGCTCGATGTCCATGAGGGCGTTGATGGTCTCGGACGTCGGCTCCTTGATGTCGATGAGGCGCTTGTGGATTCTACGCTCAAAGTGCTCCATCGACTTCTTGTTGACGTGGGGCGAGCGGAGCACCGTGTAGCGCTTGATCTCCGTGGGGAGCGGAATCGGTCCGGAGATCTTCGCCCTCGTCTCCTTGGCGGTCTTGACGATGCGGCGCATCGCCTCATCGACCAGCTCGTGATCGTAGCTCTTGACCCGAATGCGGATCTTCTCGCGTGCCATCGTCTCCTACCTCACTTCCCCTTCCCCTCCAGCACGGACTCCTTGATGTGCTCGGGCACCACGTCGTAGTGGGAGAACTTGAACTGGTACGTGGCGCGCCCCTGCGAGAGGGAGCGCAAGACCGTGGCGTACCCGAACGTCTCCGCCAGCGGGATCACGACGCGAATCACCTGGGTGTTGCCCTGGACGTCGAAGCCGCGGATCTCGGCGCGGCGCTTGTGGAGGTCGCTCACGATCTCGCCCACGTAGTCCGTGGGGGTGATGATCTCGCCCTCCATGATGGGCTCGAGGAGCTCGGCCCGCGCGCGCTGGAACGCCTGCTTTAAGGCCCGGGCTGCTGCCGTCTTGAAGGCAATTTCGGAGGAGTCCACGGGGTGGTAGCTCCCGAAGTGGAGCGTGGCCTTGATGTCGGTGACGGGGAAGCCCGCCAACGGCCCGCTCCCCATGGCCTCCTCGATGCCCGCCTTGACCGCGGGGATGAACTCCCGCGGGATGACCCCGCCCTTGGTGGCGTCCACGAACTCGAAGCCGCCCCCCCGGGGCAGGGGCTCGAACTTGATGCAGACGTGGGCGTACTGCCCGCGGCCTCCCGTTTGTTTCACGAATTTCTCCTCGACGTCCACGGGCTCGGCCAGCGTCTCCTTGTAGGCCACCTGCGGGCGGCCCAGGTTGGCCTGGACCTTGAACTCCCGCAGCAGGCGGTCGAACAAAATCTCAAGGTGGAGCTCGCCCATCCCGCCGATGATCGTCTGGTTCGTCTCAGAATCCACCTTGACGGTGAAGGTGGGGTCCTCCTGGGCGAGCTTGAGGAGCGACTCGGTGAGCTTCTCCTCCTCGGAGTCGGACTTGGGCTCGACGGCCGCGAAGATCACGGGCTCGGGGAACTCGATCTTCTCCAGCAGGATGGGGTGGTTCGGGTCGCAGAGGGTATCCCCCGTGGTGACGTCCTTGGGGCCCACGAGCGCCCCGATGGCACCCGCCTCGAGGGCGGGCACCTCCTGGCGCTTGTTCGCGTGCATCTGGAAGATGCGTGCCACGCGCTCCTTCTTGCCCGTGGAGGCGTTCAGAACGTACGTCCCGGGCTCGAGGCGCCCGGAGTAGACCCGCACGTACGTGAGCTTGCCCGTGTACTCGTCGACGGCGATCTTGAAGGCCAGCGCGGCCATCGGCTCCTCGGGCGAGGGCCGTCGGACGATCTCCTTCTCCTCGTCGCCGGGCGCGGTGCCGCGGATCTCGCCGCGGTCCAGCGGCGAGGGGAGGAAGTTCACCACGGCGTCGAGCAGGGGCTGCACCCCGATGTTCTTAAGAGAGGAGCCGCCCAAGACGGGCACGACGCCCTGGGTGAGGGTCGCCCGGCGGATGGCGGCGTGAATCTCCTCCAGGGGGATCTCCTCGTCGGCGAGGTACTTCTCCATGATCGCGTCGTCGACCTCGGCGAGGGTCTCCAGGAGGTGATGCCGCATCTCCTCGGCCGTCTCCCGCATCTCCTCGGGGATGTCTTTATACTCGTACTTGACCCCCTGGGTGGCGGGGTCCCAGACGATGAGCTTCTGCCGGAGGAGGTCGATCATCGCCAGGCCCTCCTCCCCCTCGCGGTAGGGGATCTGGAGGGGCAGGGGGGTGGTGCCCAAGCGCTCGGCCATCTGCTCCACGGTCTTCGTGTACTGGGAGCCGGGCCGGTCGAGTTTGTTGATATAGGCCACCCGGGGGACGCCGTACTTGTCCGCCTGGCGCCAGACCTTCTCCGTCTGGGATTCGACCATGTCGACGCCGGAGAAGATCACGACCGCGCCGTCGAGCACGCGCAAGGAGCGCTCCACCTCGGCGGTGAAGTCGACGTGGCCCGGGGTGTCGATGATGTTGATGATGTGCCCCTTCCACTCGCAGAGGGTGGCCGCCGAGGTGATGGTGATGCCCCGCTCGCGCTCCTGGGGCATCCAATCCATCTCGGTATCGCCCTCGTCGATGTCGCCGGGCTTGTGGATCCTCCCGGTGTAGAAGAGGATCCGCTCCGTGGTCGTCGTCTTCCCGGCGTCGATGTGGGCGATGATCCCGATGTTCCTCAGCTTCTCGATGCTCTTGGTCTTCTTGCTCGTGCTCGTTGCAACAGCCATCTCTCTCGATCTCCTGGGGAGAATCTCCTCAAAGCTTAGGGATTACCAGCGGTAGTGGGCGAACGGCCGGTTGGCCTCCGCCATGCGGTGGGACTCGAGCTTCTTCTCGTAGGCGCGGCCCTGGCCCTGGGCGGCGTCCAGGAGTTCCCCGGCCAGGCGCTCGATCATGGTGCGCTCCCCCCGCTCGCGGGCGGCGTTGACGATCCAGCGCAGCGCCAGGGTCTTCTGCCGGTCCTCCGGGACGTCGTAGGGGACTTGGTACGCCGCGCCGCCCACCCGGCGCGAGCGGGTCTCCAGCTTCGGCATCACGTTGCTGACGGCCTTGTAGAAGACTTCCAGGGGGTCCTGGCCCGTGCGCTCCTCGATGAGGTCGAAGGCCCCATACACGATCCGCCGGGCCAGGGACTTCTTGCCGTCGCGCATCACGTAGTTGATGAGCTTGGAGACCAGCTTGCTGCCGTAGCGCAAATCGGGGTAGAGGAACGGGGGCTTGTCCTTCCCCGTTCGGTACCCCGGCAGCTTGCTCTCCAACTGCTTGTTCAGTACCGCCATGGTTCCGTTCACGCCCTCTCAGCCGCTAGGAGGACGGGCGCTTGGTGCCGTACTTGGAGCGCCCCTGGCGCCGACCCTCGACGCCCGCGGCGTCCAGGGCGCCGCGGACGATGTGATAGCGCACCCCCGGCAGGTCGGGGACACGCCCGCCGCGGACGAGCACCACGGAGTGCTCCTGGAGGTTGTGTCCCTCGCCCGGGATGTAGGCCGTCACATACTTCCCGTTGCTGAGGCGCACACGGGCGACCTTCCGCAGCGCGGAGTTCGGCTTCTTGGGGGTGCGGGTGAAGACCCGCACGCAGACCCCCCTCCGCTGCGGACAATTATCCAGCGCGGGCGACTTGCTCTTGTACTCCTTCGTCTTGCGCCCGTGGCGCACCAATTGGTTGATCGTCGGCATAAAATCCCTTCCTCCTGCGATTGCACGCGCATCTTCCGACGCGAAACACACGCAATAGAGGGAAGATACGTGCTGGTGCGGGGTATTATACGGGACGCCTAGCCCCGTGTCAACCTTTCGGCATCTGCCCTAGGGTGCCGCTTCTTTTTCCTCAAAACCTCCCGAAATGTGGGCTCATCGATCCCCGCTTGGCGCAACATCTCGTAAAAGAGCCAAGTGGGAATGTCCTCGCAGTGTTTATGGCTCACACGCACCTGCAAGACGGTCCCATCGGGGAGGACCTTTCGCCATGTCTCATGTTTGCGGCCCCGAACTTGGGTAAAGCCCAGTCGGCGTAGCACCCGACGAAACTCATCGAAACTGTAGGGTGCCATAGCGAACATCGAGCAGGGCCTTAAGATCCCACTCGTCCTGGGCCTGTAGGATGGCCTGCACATAGGGCCAGTGATGGCCGCGGTTTGGGCTCTTTCGATAGAGCTCAAGCTCGGCTTCGTAGCCTTCGGCGTAGTCCCGCATGGCTTCGAGAAGGTCCTCGAGGGCCTCCTGCTCGGTGGGCAACTCGGTGACCAAGTCGAGCTCGGGACAGAAAGCACAGACCATGTCCTCCTCGGCGTCGTACGCCAAGATCACGGTCAACCGGGGTCCCTGTAGGGCCAGCGTAGGCCGCTTCTCCTCGCCGATTCGCTCTTCCATTTCCACCCGTCTGGTACGGCGGCTAAGAGCCGGGGAGCGGGCGCTAAGAAGCCCCGTCGCTCCCCGGCTCCTGCTCTTGTTGCTGTTGCTGCTGTTGTTGTCCTCCTGCTTCCTCGCCCTCAGGGCTTCCCTCCGACTCCCCTGCGGTGCCGGCTGCCTCCGCGGTCCCCTCGGGGGTAGAGGCCGCCTCCGCCTGTGCGTCGGCATCCGCCTCGGAGGCCGCAGCGGCCCCGTCCCGCCGGAAGCCCGTCCCCACGGGACAGAGCCGCCCGATGATCACGTTGGACTTGAGGCTCTCCAGCGGGTCCTCGGCCCCCCGCAGGGCCGACTCGGCCAACACGGTCGTCGTCCGCTGGAAGGAGGCCGCTGCCAGCCACGATTTCGTCTCCAGGGCTGCCTTGGAGATCCTGAGGAGGACGCGCTCGCCCACGGGGAGGCGCTTCTCCTTGATGCGCACGTGCTCGACCTCCCCGCCCCGCTCCAGGGGGAGCGTCTCCAGGCCCGCCTCCAGCGCCAGCTGCAGCAGGCGATGCGTGACCTCGGAGCCCTGGGGCGCGAGCAACTCCTCCTTCTCCCTCCCTTTCTCCTTCCCCTTCCCATCGCCGTCCCCGTCTCCCTCCGGGGTCGAGGCCGAGGTCGAAGCTGAAGCTGAAGCAGGGATCACCACGTCCTCCGCCAAGATGGAGCCGACGATCTCCTCGCGGCGCCGGCGGATCTCCCGGTTCTCCTGTTCGAGGCGCCTCAGCTCCTCGCGGAACTCCTCCAAGATCACGAGCTGGTTGGGGAAGAACTCAGAATCCCCGGGGTCGACGATCCGCACGTTGTTGACCATCTGGCGGATCACCAGCTCGATGTGCTTGTCGTTGATGTCGACCCCCTGGCTCTTGTAGACCTTGTGGATCTCCGTGAGGAGGTATTCGCGGGCCTTGTGGACCCCCGCGACCTTGAGGAGCAGCTGCGGGCTGGTGACGCCCTTGGAGAGGAGGTCGCCCTCCTGGACCTTGTCGCCCACCTTGACGACCGCGGTGCTGGAGAGCGGGACGGTCATCTCGTAGTGGAGCTGGATCTCCACCAGGCCCTCGTCCTCGCCCTCGAGCTCTTTAATGGCGTCCACGATGCAGCTGCCCCGCGTCGGGAGATTGAGCGCAAAGAGCGGCTCCCCGGCGCGCACGGGCGAGCCGTCGGCCTTGAGCACCGCCAGATCCTCGGTGAGCGGGAAGACCCGGGGCAGTTCGGGGTCGGGGGTGTAGACGATCACCCGGTCCTCGCCCACGAGGGCCATCCCGGCCCGGTCGGCCTTGAGGGTGATCGGCGTCGAGCGGGTGGTCAGCTGCATCCCCGGGGTGACCTTCTCGCCCACCTCGACCTTCTTGCGCGCCCCGTGGGGGAGGCGATAGCGCACCCGGCGCCCCTCCTCGTCCTCCACCACGATGAACCGGTCCCCGTCCTCGAGGATCTCCACCACCGTCCCGGAGGTCTGGGCGATGACGGGCTCCTCGTTGTAGGGCTCGCTCAAGGGGGTCCCCTCCTCGACCCACTGGCCCGTCTCCACCACGGGGCTCACCCCGGGTGGCAGCAGGTACACCCGATCCTCCTCGCCCAGGACGGCCACGTAGCGCCGATCGGCGCTCTCGACGATGTGGACGATCCCGTCAACGGGGCTCTTGGCGTGGATGAGCGAGGCGGGGGTGACCTCCTCGCCCTCGCGGGCGGCCACCAGCGCCGCGGGGACCCGGACGAACTTCTCGTCCCCGCGGATGTGGACGACCTCCCGCCCCTCCTCGCGCTCCACCTCGGTGATGACGCCGCTGATCTCGGCCACCTCGCCCTCGGGGCTGCGCAGGGCCTTGCGGGCCTCGAAGAGCTCCTCGGCCCGCGGCAGACCCTGGGTGATGTCTTCGCCCACGACGCCGCCGGTGTGGAACGTCCGCATGGTGAGCTGCGTCCCCGGCTCGCCGATCGACTGGGCCGCGATCACCCCCACCGCCGTGCCCAGCTCCACGGGCTGATGGTTGCTCAGATCGAGCCCGTAGCACTTGACGCAGACCCCGCGGCGCGTCTCGCACGTCACCGGGGAGCGGACCACAATGCGCGGGCGGACCTTGACGGACTTGACCTTGGCTTCTTTGAGCTTCTCGGCCAAGTAGGGGGTGATCCGCTCGTCCTGGGCGACGATCACCATGTTCGTCTTGGGGTCGCGCACGTCCTCGACGCTGATCGTGCCCACGACCCGCTCTGTGAATTTCTTGTCCTTGGGCGAGAGCTCCAGGACGGTCTCGGCCAGCTCCTTGGCCCTCTCCCGGTCGATCAGCTCGTTGCGCTCCAGCAAAACCTTGCCGTCAAAGCGGATGGGCTCCGCCAGGTAGCGCCCGTAGATGCGGGTCTCGATGGGTTCTAGAATCTCTTCGCGGCTGTAGCGGAGGGGGTGGATCTCCACCCCGGCCTGGGTGCCGCAGTCCTCCTCCTTGACGACCAGCTCCTCGGTGGCGTCATAAAGCCGGCGGGTGAGGTAGCCCGACTCGGCGGTCTTAAGCGCCGTGTCGGCCGTGCCTTTGCGCCCGCCGTGGGTGCTGATGAAGTACTCCATGCCCGTGAGCCCCTCGCGGAAGTTGGACTTCACCGGCGTCTCCAAGATGCGCCCCGAGGGGTCGGTCATGGGGCCGCGCATCCCGGCGAGCTGCTTCACTTGATTGGCGCTGCCGCGGGCCTTGGAGCGCACGATCATGTCGATGGGGTTGAAGGGGTACTTCCCCAGGTGGTCCATGGTCGCCTTCTCGATGCGGTCGACGGTCTCCATCCAGATCTTGACGATCGCCTCGCGGCGCTCCTCGCGGCTGGCCATCCCCAGCTGGTAGCGCTGCTCGATCTCGTCCACCCGCTTCTGGGCCTCTTCTAAGATTTGGGCCTTCTCCGGCGGGATGAGCGCGTCCCGCACGGAGATCGTGAGCCCCGACTGGGTCATCGTCCCCAGCGCCAGGTCCTTCAAGGCGTCGAGGAGCTCCACGGTGCGCTCCCGCCCGAAGCGGCGGTAGCACTCCATGATGAGCGCCTCCACGTCGCTGGAGGTGTAGGTCTTGTGATAGTTCCGCAACTCCTTGGGCACGCAGGCGTTGAAGCGGGCCCGGCCCAGGGTGGTCTCCACGATTTCGCCGTCGATGCGGATCTTCACCGGGGCGTGCAGGCTGATCACGCCCGCCTCGTAGGCCCGCTCCGCCTCGCGGAGGCTGCTGAAGGCCTTCCCCTTCCCCTTGCCGTTGGGGTCCTCGAGCGTGAGGTAGTAGTACGCGAAGACGAAGTCCTTGGTGGGGGTGCTCAAGGGCCCGCCGTGGGCCGGGGACAAAATGTTCTTCGAGGAGAGCATCAGCTCGCGGGCCTCTTTTATGGCCTCCGGCAGGAGCGGCAGGTGGATGGCCATCTGGTCGCCGTCGAAGTCGGCGTTGTAGGGCGGGCACACAAACGGGTGAATTTGGATGGCCTCGCCGTCCACCAGCACGGGCTCGAACGCCTGGATGCTCAGCCGGTGGAGCGTGGGCGCGCGGTTGAGCAGCACGGGGTGCTCCTTGATGAGCCCCTCCAGGATGTCCCAGACGATGGGCATCTCGCCTGCTAGGGCCTTGTTCTTGATCTCGTCGTAGTTGGAGATGTGGGGGTAGTCCCGGTCGGAGAGCCCCTTGAGGATGAAGGGCTTAAACAGCTCCAGGGCCATCTTCTTGGGCAGGCCGCACTGGTGGAGCTTGAGCTTCGGGTTAACGACAATAACGGCGCGGCCCGAGTAGTCGACGCGCTTGCCCAGCAAATTGCGCCGCAGCCGCCCCTGCTTCCCCGAGATGCGCTCGCTCAAGGACTTTAAGGGCCGGTTGTCCCGCCCCAAGATGGGATTATCTTTCTTCTCGTTGTGGATGAGGGCGTCGACGGCCTCCTGGAGCATTCGCTTCTCGTTGCGGAGAATGATCTCGGGCGCCCCCATCTCCCGCAGCTTCTTGAGGCGGTTGTTGCGGTTGATGATGCGCCTATAAAGATCGTTGAGGTCCGTGGTGGCGAATTTTCCGCCCTCGAGCTGGACGATGGGGCGCAGATCGGGCGGGAGCACGGGGATGACGGTGAGCACCATGTCCTGGGGGCGGTTGCCGGATTTGCGCAGCTGCTCGACGACCTCGAGGCGCTTGAGGAGGCGCTTCCTACGCCCCTCGGTGGACTCGGCCTCGATCTGGGCCTTGAGCTCCTTGGCCCAAGCCTCCAAATCGAGGTTGGCCAGCACGCCCTGGATGCCCTCGGCGCCGGCGCCGACCTCGAACGCCTTGGGGTAGATGCGCTGGTAGGCCCGCACCTGGTGCTCCCAGAGGTGGTCGCCCACCCGGAAGGGGACGGAGGGGTCCTTCACCTCGGTGACGAGGTAGATCAGGCTGTCGACCACCTCGCGGACCCGCTGGGCCTCCAGCTCGGGGTAGTGTTCCCTTAAGATCTCAAATTGGGTCTCGGAGAGCAGCTCGTCGGGGCCGACGGGGGAGATCGCCAGCAGCTCCCCCTCCTCGACGTGGGAGCCCTGCTTGACCTCGAGCTGCGCCCCGGGGGCGACCCAGTGCTCCTGGTCCTCGATCTGGACGACCCGCAAAATCTGCCCGTTGGGCAGCTCCCGCTCCTCGAACTTCACCTGGCCGGCGGCCTTGGCCCGGACCTCCACGGCCCCGACGACTTCATAGGCGGGCTCCGCCTCGAAGGTGCGCTTTTCTCTTAGGATCTCGATCTGGGAGCCGTAGAGCCGCTCGCCGACGGCGACGTCCGCCGCCTCGGAGCGGGTGACGATGTACAAGTCCTCGGGGATGGGCTCCGTCTCGTAGTAGGCGATCTTCTTGAGGACGTTGCGCTTGATCCCCAAAAGGGTGCTCAAGGGGCTGGAGATCCCCTTGAGGTACCAGAAGTGGACCACGGGGCTGGCCAGCTCGATGTGGCCCATGTTCGAGCGGCGCACGTCCCGGGTGGTGACGAGCACGCCGCACTTCTCGCAGCGGATGCCCTCGTACTTGCGGCCCCGATATTTACCGCAGGCGCACTCGTGGTCCTTCTCCGGGCCGAAGATCTCCTCGGCGTAGAGACCGCCGCGCTCCGGCTTGTACGTCCGGTAGTTGATCGTCTCCGACTCCACCACCTCGCCGTGGGACCAGCTCTTGATCTCCTCCGGCGAGGCGAGGCCGAGCCGCACTCGCACGATGTCGTCGCCTCGAATCAACAGCGCTCACCCCTTGTATTTCTTCCCATCCCTCTTCTCTCTATCTTTCTACCTTTTCGCTTCTCTATCTCTTTCTTCCTTCGGCTCTTGTTTCGGCTGTCTCAGCGCTTACCCCCGACCGGGAACGTCCATCCCCCTTCCTGGGGGTTGATTCCGGAACCGCCTGAGGTCCTCGCATCGCTTGACAATCTCGGGAAGACCGGCTATAGTTTTTCCGAACGTCTTCTTGCCGAGTTGAGAAAGCAAAGGGCACCGCAAGCGCAGGGACGCCGGGATCGTTGGATCGCGTTCGGGCCTTGCATGGTCCGGTAGCCCATTAGTATAGCAGAATTTTCTCCGGATGCAACCCCTTCTCACGAAGCCCCCCATTTTCCCGTGGGCCGAAGCTAGCCCACCCCGGCGACGGCGACCAAGTCCTCCTCGGGAAGCTCCGCCAGGAAGCGCGACGGGCCGTTGAGCAGCAGATTCCCGTAGAGGGTGCGCTGGTGGGCCAGCGAGAGGTACAGGCGCTTGCGGGCGCGCGTCATCCCCACGTAGAAGAGCCGCCGCTCCTCCTCGAGCATCCCCTCCGCCAGGGAGCGCCCGTGGGGCAGGAGGTTCTCCTCCACCCCGACGATGAACACCACGTCGAACTCCAACCCCTTGGAGGCGTGCAGGGTCATCAAGGCCACCCGCCCCCCCTCGCCCGTGTACTGATCCGCGTCGGAGAGGAGGGCCACCTGCTCGAGGAAGCCCGTCAAGCCCGCTCCCGCGCCCTCCTCCCGCTCATACGCCCGAAGAAGCCCGATCAGCTCGCGGACGTTGCCCAGGCGCTCGTCGCGGTTGGGGTCGGCCTGAAGCTCCCGGAGGTAGCCGCTCCGCTCCAGCACCCGCTCCCCCAGGTCCCCCAGGGGGAGGGTTCGGGCCTCCTCGCGCAGCTGCTCGATCAGCTCGACGAAGCCCCGTAAGGCCCGGGCCGCCTTGGGGCGGAGCACCCCCGCGGGGTCCTGCGCGGCGCGCTTCATGGCCTCCCACAGCGAAATCCCCTCGCGGGCCGCCAGCCCCTGCAGCTCCCGTAGACTCGCCTCCCCCACCCCGCGCCGCGGGCGGGAGAGGGCCCGGAGCAGACTGATCTCGTCGTGCGGGTTGGCCAACAGCTTGAGATACGCCAGCACGTCCTTGACCTCGCGGCGCTCGTAGAAGCGCAGGCCCCGGACGACCTCGTAGGGGATGCCCGCGTAGAGGAGCGCCTCCTCCACGACGCGCGAGAGCGTGTTGATGCGATACAGAACCGCGATCCGGGAGGGGTCTATCCCCTCCTCGTCCCGGAGGCGGGCGATCTCGCGGGCGATCGCTTGGGCTTCCTCCAGCTCGTCGCGGGCCACCAGCACCCGGATGGGCTCGCCCGTCCCCTCGATCAAAAACTCCTTTTCCCGGACCCGCTGGGTGTTGTGGGCGATCAACCTCTGGGCGGCCTTGAAGATGCGATCCCCGTGGGGCCAGCGGTAGTGCCGCTTGAGCGCGATCACCCGGGCGTTGGGGAAGTCCTCGCGGAACTTCAAAATATACGAGGGGTCGGAGCCGCGCCAGCTGAAGATCGCCTGGTCCTCGTCGCCCACCACGGCGACGCTCCTTGCCCCCTGCGCCAGGGCCTTGGCGAAGACGTACTGCGCGTGGTTGATGTCTTGATATTCGTCGATGAGAATGTATTGAAACCGCTCGCGATAGCGCTCCAGGATCGCGGGCTCCCGGCGGAAGAGTTCCACGGTCAAGCGCAACAGGTCCCCGAAGTCCACGGCGTTGCTCGCCTCCAAGAGGGCCTGGTAGCGCCGGTACACCCGCGAGGCGATCTCCAAGAGGTAGGCGTCGAGCCGTCCGGCGTAGCGCCCGGGGAACTCACCCGGGCCGACCAGCTCGTCCTTGGCGCGGCTAATGAGGGAAACCAAGAGGCCGGGGTTCGCCTCGTCCGCTGAGATGTCGAGCTCCTTCATCACGCGCGCGATCGCGTCCCGCTGGTCCCCCTCGTCGAAGATCGTAAAGCCGGGGGTGTACTTGGGGGAGAGCCGGGAGATGTGGGAGCGGAGGATGCGGGCGCAGGCGGCGTGGAAGGTGTGCAGCCACAGGTCCCCCAGGGGCGCTTGGGCGCCCAGGAGGGCCTCCACGCGGGAGCGCATCTCCTCGGCGGCCTTGTTCGTGAACGTGACCCCCAAGAGGGCCCGTGGGGGCACGCCCTGCTCTAACAAATAGGCGATCTTGTGGGTGATCACCCGGGTCTTGCCGCTGCCGGGGCCCGCCAAGATCAGGAGGGGACCGTCGTTGTAGAGGACGGCCTCGCGCTGCTCCGGGTTCAGCCCGTCGAGGACCCTCGAGGACGAGATGCGCTCCATGAGGACGGAAGTGTACTCCAAGGCGGGGCGGGCGGCCAGCCCGCTTACAACTAAAACCCGAGCCGGATGCAGTGCTTTTCCAGCTCCTCCTCCGAGGCAAAGGGGACGATGTGGATGCGATGGGTCTCCTGGGAGTGCTCGAAGCGGTAGCTCGCCGGGACGCGGCGACAGGGGTCGACGTTGGCGTGCATTGCCGTAATGCGGGCCGCCAGCTCGATGATCTCGAGGACCTGCTCGGGGGACTTCTCGCGCCAGTTCGCCCGCACCAGGGCCATGGGCCCGTCGCCCGTGAGCACGTACAACCTCAAGTCCTCGGGGAGGAAGAAGTTCTGCAAGCGGCGCTTCTCCTCCTTGCTGCAGCCCAGGACGATCTTGACGTCGGGCGGCTTCTTGTAGTAGAGCGGGAACTCCAAGAGCTCCAGCCCGTTGAGGGTGAGGTGCTGCTCCTGCAGAAGATCTTCGAGGCGGCGGCCGAAGTAGGGCAGAAGGAGCTTGCAGCGCCGCTCGGCGGGGAAGTCCTCCACCCGGATGCCCAACCCCTCCGCGATCTTCTTGAGTTCGTCGCGTTGGTCGTGGGTGAGGCCGTAGAGCCTCTCGCGGTCCACCCAGCCCTCGCGCTCGGGGAGGGTGGGCGGCAGGAGCCGGGCCGAGAGGGGGCGGAGCACCCGGTCCTCGGCACCCGCCTCGCCCGTGAGTTCTTGGATGTCCTCGGCGCCGACCCCGCGGGCTCCCACCAACTCGCCCGTAATCAGGAAATCCGCGCCGACCTTCTTCATGTAGCGCAGCGCCTTGCGGATCATGAGCCGTCGGCAGCCCATGCAGCAGCTCCGGCGGTTGTACCCGCCGTTGTGGGGGATGTTCGTCAGCTCCACGAAGTCGCGCTTTACGCTCTGGCTGCGGAACGACCCCTGGAAGAGCTGTTTGCCCAGCTCCTTCGTGCGGTCGTAGTCGCGGAAGAACGGAGAACGAAAGTGGAGGAGGTGGACCTCCTCCACTTGGGGCATCCCCTGGACGAGCTTGGTGGCGACGATGCTCGCCAAGCTCCCGGAAAAGAGGGAAACGGCTCGGACCATGCTCTTCCCCCCGTCAGGATCTCACCTGCATTCCCCCGTCCCCCCGTTCGTCGGGGCCGTCGAACGCGAAACGCTAGTAGATGGGCTCGATCAGCTCGTAGCGCCCGTCGGGCAGCCGATGGAGGATGCGCAGCTGCTCCTCCTCCGCGTCCATAAAGATGAGGAAGTCCTTCTTGTCGTAGGAGTCGAGTTGCAGGATGGCCTCCTCCGGCGTCATGGGCTTCTTGAGGTAGACCCGGGTGCGGAGGATCTCGGGTCGGCCCCGGTCGTTCTCGTCGGCGGAGAGGGAGAGGGACGCCTCGTCCTCGGAGTCGCCGCGCAGCGGCTCCGGCGCGCGCTTCTCCTGCAGCCGCTCCTTGAAGCGGATGAGCTGCTTCTTGAGCTTGTCCACCGCGGCGTCGATGGCCGCGTACATGTCGTCGGCCTCGGCGGAGGCCACCACCCGCTTCTTGCGGATGAGATACGCGATCAGCTCGCAGATCTGACGCTCCTTCTGGGAGTCCAGAACGATGTCGATGCCGATGATCCGGTCGAAGTAATGGCTCAGGTGGGAGACTTTCTCGACGGCGTACGAGCGGAGCGCCTCGCTCGCCTGCATATGCCGCTCAGCAATTGTGATTTTCATCGTCCTCATGCGCCGAGCATGATAGCACAAAGGGCCCCTCAGCGTCAAGGTGAATCTTAAAGAATCCCCCATCCTTTGGCGCAATTTCCCCCTTCATCCCGTTGAAGCCCGCACGGGGAGTCCGTACAATCGGGTCGGCCATGGCGGAACTCTCCTCCCTGGGCAAGGCTCTGGTCGTTTTGGGGCTCCTTCTGGTGGTTCTGGGGGTGGCCTTGTGGGTGGGGCCCAAGGTCCCCTTCCTGGGCCGCCTCCCCGGGGATATCGTGATTAAGCGGGATAACTTCACGTTCTACCTCCCCCTCACCACGATGCTCGTGCTGAGCCTCCTGCTCACCCTGGTGCTCAACCTGCTGGGGAGGCGCTAGGGCCCATGGGCCTTCGCAAGGCGGAGGAGCGGGACCTGCCCCGGATCGTGGAGATCGAGCGGACGGCCTTTCCCCGCCCCTGGCCCGTAAGCGTCTTGAGGGGCCATCTCGGGGAGGACGGCTTTTGGGTGTACGAGGACGAGGAGACGGGCCGGGTGGTGGGGTACATCATCGCCGGGATCCGCATCCCCTCGTTCTTCACCCGCCTGGAGAAGCGCACGCGCGCGCTGGTGGGGCTCCCCGTAGACCTGGAGGAGCGCACCGGCCACATCATGAACATCGCCGTCGACCCCGCCTACCGGGGCCGGGGGCTGGGGAAGCTCCTGCTTAAGAGGGGCATCGAGTATGTGAAGTCGCTGGGGGCCCGCTGCGTGGAGCTGGAGGTGCGGGTGAGCAACCGGGCAGCTATCCAGCTCTACGAGCAGCACGGGTTTCGCATCAAGGAGCGCCTCCGGGGATATTATGGCCCCGGAGACGACGGGTACCTCATGGTAAAGCCCTTGGAGGGTGGCTCCGGATGGGAAGACGACGGAGCCTGCTGCGCAAGCTGAGCCTTACCCTGCTCGCCTTCACAGCCCTCCTCACCCTCGGGTTTGTCCTGCTCTTTGCCGAGGACTTCGTCGTCGTAGAGGGCCCCGAGGGGCGGTTCACGGCCGGCCTACTGCTCCTCGTGGGCAGGGCCCTCGAGCGGGTCCAACCCGCGCTCAGCGATCCCCAAACGCTCCAGGACGAGCTTCAAGGGCTCATGCGGGAGGACAGGGACTTGGGGTACGTACAGGTCGTCCGGGCCGGGCGGGTCGTGGCCGAGGTGAACCCCCTTGGCGTTGAGCTGCCCGTCCGCGCCCTGGTGGGAGCGCCCCTGGTGGAGAGGCGCTCTCACCCCGAGCTCGGAACGTATCTCGACTTCGTCGTCCCGCTGGCGTCGGGGCCGGAGCGGGCCGCGCTCCTCGACGTAAGGACGCTCTCCAAGGTGCTCCGAGGTCGGGGGAGCGTGACGATCACCGTGCCCCCCGCTCGGGCGCAAGCGCTGCAGGATCGGGGCTACCTGCGGCTGGGGGTCTCCGCCGCGTATCTGGCGCGGGCGCAGCGGCTCCGGCTTGGGCTGAGCCTCTTGAGCTTTGCGGCGGCCTTCTTGGTCGCCTGGCGCTTCTACGCCGGGCTGCGGGGCGCGATTCGCGAGCTGGGCCGGGCCACCCACCGACTCGCCCAGGGGGACCTCACCGCCCGGGTGCGCCTGCGCAGTCGGGACGAGCTGGAGGCGCTCGGGGAGGCGTTCAATCGCATGGCCGAGGCGCTGGCCCGGCGGACCCAGGAGCTGGAGCGGGCTCACGCGGCCAAGACCCGGTTCTTGGCGACGTTAAGCCACGAGCTGCGCACGCCCCTCCAGGCGATCCTGGGCTACGGACGGCTGCTCCAGCGGGGCCTCGGCGGCCCCCTCACCCCGAGGGGGGAGCGCTTCGCGGTCGGGCTCCTGGCGGCCGCCCAGCACCTCCTCGCCCTGGTCGAGAACGCCCTGCAGTTCGTGAAGCTGGAGGCGGGCGAGGAGCGCCTCCAGCCCACGGCCTTCCGGCTGGCCGAGCTCGTGGAAGAGGCCCAGCGGGAGGTCGAGGCCCTCGCCCGGGAGAAGGGGGTGCCGCTGGTCGTCCGCCTGAGGCGGGGAAGCGATCGCGCGCTGTACGCCGATCGGCTCAAGCTGGAGCGGGTCCTCGTCAACCTGCTGACGAACGCGGTGCGCGCCGCCCGGGGGCGGGTCGAGCTGCGGGCCGGTCTGCACAAAGATTGGGCGATCTTCGCCGTGCACGACGACGGACCGGGCGTCCCGGAGGGGCTCCGGGATCGGGATCGGCTGTTCGAGCCCTTTCAGGGCCAGGAGGGCTCGGGACTCGGGCTGGGCTTGGCCATCGTGCGGCGCTACGTCGCCATGCACGGGGGCCGGATCCGCTGGCGGAGCCGTCCCGGCCGGGGCAGCCGGTTCGCCGTTGCCGTCCCGATGAGCCCGCCCGATGCCCGAGTCGGGGGAGGGGCCCCATGAGCATGAGCGCCACAGGGCCCGCGCGGGTGAAGGCCACGGTGCTGGTCGTCGAGGACGACCCGCGGACCCGTGAGGTCGTGGGCGCGTTCCTCGCCGCTCAGGGCTACGACGTGGTGGAGGCCCAAGACGGGGTCGAGGCGCTGGAGCGCGTTCGCGGGCACGCGGTCGACGTCGTGCTGCTCGACCTCATGCTGCCCAAGCTCGACGGCTGGGCGGTGCTCGCGGCGCTCCGCCGGACGAGCGCGGTCCCCGTCGTGGTGATCACCGCCCGCGACCGGGTCGAGGAGCGGGTGCGGGGCCTGCGGATGGGCGCCGACGACTACGTCGTCAAACCCTTCGACCTCGAGGAGCTGGAGGCCCGCCTGGAGGCCGTCCTGCGCCGGGTCCGGCCCCAACGGCGCCTGCAGGTGGGGGAGCTGACCGTCGACGAGCTGCGCAAGGAGGTCCGGCTTCAGGGGCGAACTTTGGTGCTGAGCCCTAAGGAGTACGAGCTTTTGGTGCTCTTGGCCCGCCACCCGGGTCGGGTCTTCTCACCGGAGGAGCTGGCCGCTCGGCTTTGGCCCGACCGCCCCATGACCCCGAACGACGTGGCCCAGCTCGTCTACCGCCTCCGCCGCAAGCTCGAGCCCGACCCCGCAAAGCCCCGCTTCGTCGTGACCGTCCCCGGCTTCGGGTATCGTCTGAACCCCACTTGATGTCATTACTTGATGTCATTCGTCCAAGTTGACTTCATCCAGATTTCATCATCTTTCTATTGGCCTTTCATCCCACTTACGTTAGCCTCCTATTGAGAACGACCATAAGAAACTGGAGGGATCATGCGATGACCAATAAGATCCTTATAGGAATAACGATCTTAGTGGGATTAGCTCTCACGGGATTGACCTTGAGTTATTTGGGAGCTAACGCCTTCCACGCCGGTGTCCAAGGGATAAAAACCCTCGAAGAGTTTGGAAAGTCGAATACAATCGAATCCTCTGCCATCGTAGGAGCTCATCTCCCCACACCTTCGACTCCGCCAGCCGTCCGCAGCAAAAAACTAGAGGAGTTCCGTTCTGGAGCTCTCTTGCTTGACATAGAAAACGCTTGTATCTGGGAGTTAGGAGGGGGTAAGAAGGCTTTTTACGTACCCGTCGCTCCAAATCTTCTAGAAAAGGGCATCCAAGCTCTCGGGGTCAACCCGAACACTGAGGAAAGGGTGACAGCTCCCCCAGAGCTCCTTCGATACTCCATTTGGTATATGCCTATTGGGGAAAAGATGATCATGGGAGCCCTCTTCCAAGATCAGGGGATGGCATTAGTGTACATTAAGCGCCTCTCCGAAGATCGCTACCGGCGCTCCATTGAGAGCGTTGACGGGCAAGTCTTAGAGGTTCGCGAAGGCGTGTTGGAACGGGTTGACCCCTCTATTGGCTATGGGCGCCTGAAGTTGGGTCCTCCCCTGGAGGGGGAGCGAATCTTAGCACAGGGGTGCTACGAATGTGAGTGGTGGTTCTGGAGTTTCTATGCTGCGTCTCTCAGTAAAGGGTAGACATTGGATTCACCAATGGGGTATCCTCCTCCTCGAGGTGATTCCCATGCTGAGCGTTCGTCCGATCTCCAAAGCCGAGGAACAGCA
>JALUUA010000309.1 GCA_027021605.1 Candidatus Bipolaricaulota bacterium
GGGCGGGACCACGGAGCTTACGACGACGCCCTCGATCTCCGCGGGCGAAAGGGAGGCCGACTCGAGCAACCGCAAGAAGCTTAAGCCCAGCTCGTCGGGGGTCTGCTCCGGGCGGGTGGCCAGGTGCCACTCCGCTCGAAGCTCTGAGCCGCGGAAGACCCCCACGGCGATCGTCGTGTTGCCGACCTTGAGCGCGAGAAGCACCGTTTTCTCCCCCCGATTCGCAGCCTCTCGATGATAAATCACCCCGATCTTATCGGCAACTTTCGCGAGGGGACGCGTGTCTTTTGCGATGGGATGCGATTTCTGTTACAATTAAAGCGCATTTTTACGGGGGTGTGAGGATGTTAGAGAGAGAGAAGACCACCATGCAGACCATCACGAATACGAATTCCCTCGAGCGCGACGGCAAGCAGCCCTCCATGGGAGGGGACGGGGACTACCGCGCCGAGCACATTCAGGTCCTCAAGGACCTCGAGGCCGTGCGCAAGCGGCCCGGGATGTACATCGGGGGCACGGGCCTCGACGGCCTGATGCACCTGATCTGGGAGGTCGTCGACAACGCGATCGACGAGGCCCTGGCGGGCTACTGCACCGAGATCGAGGTGATCGTCCATCCCGACTTGAGCATCACCGTGGCGGACAACGGCCGCGGGATCCCCGTCGACGTCCACCCCGAGGAGGGGCTCAACACCCTGGAGCTGGTGATGACCAAGCTCCACGCTGGCGGGAAGTTCGACCACAAGACGTACAAGGTGAGCGGCGGCCTCCACGGCGTGGGCGTCTCCGTGGTCAACGCCCTCTCCGAGGAGCTGATCGCCAAGGTCAAGCGCGACGGGAAGCTCTACCGCCAGCGCTTCTCCCGCGGCCGGACGGTGACGCCCTTGGAGGAGGTCGGCCCCGCCGAGGGGACCGGGACGACCATCACCTTCCGCCCCGACCCCGAGATATTTGGTGAGATCAAGTACGACTTCAACCGCCTCTCCCGCCGCCTGCGGGAGCTGGCCTACCTCAACCCGGGGCTCAAGATCGTTCTGGACAATCGGGTCACGGGTCTAAAGAAGGAGTTCCACTTCGAGGGCGGCATCGTCGAGTTCGTCAAGCACCTCAACGAGGGCAAGCAGCCCCTCCACGACGAGATCATCTACTTCAAGAGCGAGGAGGGGGCCAACGGCGACATCGTCATCGAGGTGGCGATGCAGTACACCGCCGACTTCGACGAGAACGTCTTTGCCTTTGCC
>JALUUA010000310.1 GCA_027021605.1 Candidatus Bipolaricaulota bacterium
CGAGTTTCGTGTTTTTGGCGTTGGAGTACCTGAGGAGCCACGATCCTCCCCCGAGGACTCTCGTTCGGAAGGGGGTGAGCTAAAACTGGGTACGTTTCAGCGGGGGGTGCCGGGGGCGGGACTCGAACCCGCACGGGACAAAGCCCAGAGGATTTTAAGTCCTCCGCGTCTGCCAATTCCGCCACCCCGGCCTACGCCAACTTTAGCCATCCAGGGCGCACATTTCAAGGGCATTTCAAGAGCGTTTCAAGGGCCTTCCTCCCCCTACCCCAACGACCCCCGCAGCCGCTCAATTCGATTGTCGTACTTTTCGTCGTCGAAATCCCGTCCCACGTAGAGCAGCGTCTCCAGCGAGGCTTGGAGGTGCGCGGCTACGCGGGAGGTCAGGGGATCGTAGTGGCCCGGATAGAGCGCTTGAACCTCCAGCGCGTTGAGCTTCCGCAAGGACCGTACCAGGGCATCGTAGTCGGAGCCCGGGAGGTCCCAGCGCCCCACCCGGCCCCCGGGGAAGACCGTGTCCCCCGAGATCAGGATCTTTTGGGAGGGCTCGTATAAGCAGACGCCGCCGGGCGAGTGCCCCGGCGTGGGGATCACCTCAAAGCGCGCGCCTCCGCAGTCGATCCTCTCGGGGATGGGCTTCGCCGCCGGAACCCGCTCGCCCTCCGCAGGGTGGATGTACAAGGGCGCCCTCAGGGCAGCGGAGAGCTCCTCCGCGTCCCCGATGTGGTCCGGGTGCCCGTGGGTGAACACGATCGCCGTCAGGGACTTGTCCCCCAAAACGTCGCGCACAAGCCGTAGAATCGCGTCTTTAAGCGCACCGCCCGTGTCCACGAGCACGGGACGCTCCGCCTCTAGAAGATAGACGTTGGACGTGTAGACCGGATCTTGCAGTCGGTGGATTTTTAGGCTCATAGATCACATCATCCGCCCCGAACGGCGGCGATCACCGCGGAGAAGCGGGTGTAGTAGAGCTTGTCGCCCTCGAGGCGCACCCGCTGCCCCGTCCGATCCCCGGGGATGCTGGCAAGCATAATCTCCTGGATCTCCTGAACCACCTCCGGCGGGGGTGAGAGCGTGGCCATCCAGGTGTCGAAGTCCCGCTCGTCCTCGAACTTCACAGCGTCTTCAATGTGGAAGCCCGCCTCCTCGATCATCGCCTTGAGCTCCGAGAGGGGGTACATCCGCACGTGCGAGGGATCGCGCATCCGCTCTAGACGATTGTGCAGTGC
>JALUUA010000311.1 GCA_027021605.1 Candidatus Bipolaricaulota bacterium
CATCTGCCATGTGCTCTTCCCGGAGAAGGGGCTCATCCGCCCCGACACGCTCGTGGTGGGCACGGACTCCCACACCTGCACCCACGGGGCCTACGGGTGCTTCGCCTTCGGCATCGGCAACACGGACCTCACGGAGATCATGGCCTCCGGTCGGCTCTTGGTGGAGGTCCCCGAGACGATCTTGGTGGAGCTTACGGGCCAACTGCCGCCGGGGGTGTACGCCAAGGACGTCATCCTCCACATCCTCAGCGAGGTGACGATGAACGGCTTCACGAACTGCGTCGTGGAGTTCACGGGGGACGCCCTGGAGCACCTCACCCCCGACGACCGGGCCACGATCGCCAACATGACCGTGGAGGGCGGGGCGACCTGCGGGATCTTCCCCGTGGGCAAGCTCCGCTCCGACCCCGGTGCCGTCTACAAGAAGAAGTACGCGTTCGACCTCTCGAAGCTCGAGCCCTACGTCGCCCGGCCCTACCAGCCGGACAACGGCGTCCCCATCTCGCAGCTCCTGCGGGAGGACGGCGAAGTTCGAGTAGACGTCTGTTGGGTGGGCAGCTGCACCGGGGGCAAGCTCGAGGACGTGGCCGCCGCGGCCCAAGTCCTCAAGGGACGGGAAGTCTGTCGGGATGTGCGGATGATCGTCTCGCCCGCGTCGCTGGGCGTCTGGGAGGAGGCGGGGCGGCGGGGGTACTCCCGCTGGCTCCTGGAGGCGGGGGCCGAGCTCGTCCCGCCCTCGTGCGGGGCGTGCATCGCCATGGGCCCCGGGACGCTCCGGAAGGGCCAGATCGGGGTCTTCTCGTCGAACCGCAACTTCAAGGGGCGCTCCGGGCTGGGGGCCGTCTACTTGGCCTCCCCGGCCACGGTGGCCGCCTCGGCCCTCCGGGGCGCGATCGCCGACCCGCGCGAGTTCCTGGGCTAAACCCGCCCCGGACCTTGTTCTCCTGAAGAGCAGAGGGCTATAATTTTTTACGCGTTGCGGTCTTTGACAGGCAGGGTAAGGGTGAAAACCGAGGGCGAAGTGCAGGGAAAGCGAAGATGGAGGATGGACGATGGAGGATGGACGATGGACGATGGAGGAGGTGAACTCCGGTTTTGCGTTCGTTTCTCTCCCGAATTCTTTTGCGCCCGGGGTCCTCGGCCCCGGACGCAGATGGGCACCCGCGTTGGGAAAGGAGTGAGCGGATGAACAGTCGCCCGGATACCGCGGTTTTTGTCGATCTAGAGAACATTTACATTGGGTTTCGCAAGGAATACGGGCGGGAGCTCCGGGCGAAGGAGCTGGCGGAGAAGGCCCGCTCCTTCGGCGGGGTGAAGTTCGTAAACGTCTACGCCGATTTCGGCGAGTCCACCTACCCCAAGCATTTCAAGATCGAGCTCGACAACGAGGGAATTCACGCCGTAAACGTCCCCAAGGACCGCGATCGGGACGGTCGGCCCACGAAGAACAAGATCGACATCCGCATCGTAGTCGACATCTTCCGCGCCCTGGCGTTCCGGCCCGAGATCGAGCGGTACGTCTTCATGACCGGGGACAAGATCTTCCTCGACGTGCTCAACCTGGTGAAGAACGACTTTGGCAAGGAAGTGATCGTAAGCGGCATCGAGGGGACGGTGGCCCAGGTCCTCCAGGAGGCGGCCCACGCGTACGCCCCCTTCGTGGTGGAGAGCGACTACGACGAGAAGCTCAAGGGCTTTATCGAGCTGATGGACGAACTGGAACACCGCATCTTAGATGGGACGTATAATTATTTGGGCTGGAAGCTCATCATCGACCACCTCTACGAGAGCCCCGAGTTCGGGTTTGCGGACTGGGGCGAGGCGCGCGAGTTCTTCGAGCGGATCAAGCGGGAAGGGAAGATCCTCTTTAAGTTCTACCCCGGCGAGAGCCGGGAGATCGAAGCCTATCGCCTGGATCGCAAGAACCCGCTGGTGCGGCGCATCCTGGGGCTGGACGCGCCCGCCGGCGCGTCCTCACGGAGGTGATCCCCCATGACGTTGGCCCACCCGCTCCTTCTCCTTGGCGCGGCGGACGACGAGTGGGACGACCAGGACGATTGGGAAGACGAGGAGGAGTGGGAAGAGGAAGGGGAGGACGAGGAGGAGTGGGCCAGCGACGACTTGGCCTTTTAGCTCCAACTCCCACCTTCCCTTTCGCGACGTTCCCGTTCCTCCTGGCATCATCAAGCAAGGGCAAGGGCATCGGGCACAGGACATAAGGGGCAAAAACAAGCAAAAACAAAACAAAAAGAAACCAAGAAAAAGTTGAGACGAGAAGGGAGGGGGGCTTGGTCCGCGGAGCCCCCCGCCTCTGGGGAAGAGCTACTGGGGAAAAACCCCGCGGGCAAGGAGGCGAATCCCACGGGTAAAACCCTGGTAGCCGGTGGAGCCATCGCTCCACGCACGGAGGGCCCCGCGGCCAAGCAGGGTAAGGAGGTGAGTCTCACTCGGGAAGTGAGAGGAACGAAATACCGTAACGATTGCGATTCGGCTCACCTCACCTTGCCGCTGCCCGCCGAAGCTTTGTAGTATACCGCTCTCAAAGACCGTCTGCAACCCCGCCCACTTGGTGCCCACTTGGCGGGCGTCCGCCGTTATTTTACAATCGAAGTCGGAGTTTTGCACACAAGAGCAGCCCGAACCGTGACCGATCCGGAGGAGGCGGAATGACGAAGCAGAAGCGCAAGGGAACCCGATCGCAGACCTCGGTGGACGCGAGCCTCGTGCGCGTCCTCGACGAGGGAGGACGGCTCGTGGGGGAGGAACCCGCTCTCCCCCGGAGATCGCTCCTTGAGCTCTACTCCCACATGGCCCTCGTGCGCCTGTTGGACACCCGCCTGATGAATCTACAGCGCCAGGGGCGCATCGGGTTCTACGGGGTCTCCACCGGGGAGGAGGCGGCCGCGATCGGGAGCGGCTACGCCCTCAAGCCCGAGGACTGGGTCTTCCCGGCGCTGCGCCAGGGCGGGGTCGCCCTGATGCGCGGGATGCCCCTCTCGGTGTACATCGCCCAGTGCTACGGCAACGCCCTCGACGTCCAAAAGGGCCGCCAGATGCCCTGCCACTACGCGTATAAGCGCGCCAACTTCGTGGCCTGGTCGAGCTGCATCGGGACCCAGCTCCCCCACGCCGTGGGGGCGGCCTGGGCCGCCCGGTTCAAGGGCGACCCCCGGGTGATGATGGCCTACCTGGGCGACGGGGCCACCTCCGAGGGGGATTTTCACGTCGCGATGAACTTCGCGGGGGTGTTTCGAGTCCCCGTGGTCTTCTTCTGCCAGAACAACCAGTGGGCGATCTCCGTCCCCCTCTCCCGGCAGACGGCCTCGGAGAACATCGCCGTCAAGGCCCAAGCGTACGGGTTTGAGGGCGTTCGCGTGGACGGGAACGACGTCCTGGCCGTCTACGAGGTGACCCGGAGGGCCGTCGAGAAGGCCCGGGAAGGCGGGGGCCCCACGCTGATCGAGGCCGTCACCTATCGCCTGGGGGGCCACTCCTCCTCCGACGACCCCTCCCGCTACCGCGACCCCCGGGAGGTGGAGAGGTGGCAGCGGCTCGACCCCCTCGCGCGGTTCCGGAAGTATTTGGAGGCCCGGGGCCTCTGGGACGAAAAGAAAGAGATTCAGCTCCACGAGAAGCTGAACGAGCAGATCTCCCGGGCGATCCGGGAGGCGGAGGCCGCGCCGCCCCTGCCCCTGGAGACCCTCATCGAGGACGTCTACGCCGAGCCCCCGCCCCGCCTGCGCAGACAGCTCGAGGAGGTCCGGCGCCTCCGGCCGTCGCCGTCATAGGGAGCCGGGGTCCGGAAGCTCCTCTACGGGGGTATCGCGGTACTTGTCCCCCTCCTCGATGAGCATTATGGGGATGTCGTCCTTAACGGGGTACTTGCGCCCGCACGCCCCGCAGAGGAGCCAGCTTTCGCCCACGGGCTCCACGGGCGTCTTGCAGGCCGGACAGGCCAACACCTCGAGAAGCTCTGGGGAGATTGCCATCTCTTCCCTCCTCGGGATGGAATGGAATAGGAGCCGCTCTTGACTCTAGCCCTCGGGGAAGGGGCTTGCAACCCCCGGGGGTTCCGATTAGCATACGGGGGCCATGGCTTCTTCCCGTTCGTCCGATGGCGGAGAGGGCCGAGCGGCCCCCGAGGGCGTCGGCCTCCTCGTCGACCTCTACGAGCTGACCATGGCCGACAGCTATCTCCGCCACGGCCTCAATCAGGAGGCCACCTTCGACCTCTTCGTGCGCGAGCTCCCTCCGCGACGGAACTTCCTCGTGGCCGCGGGGCTGGAATCCGTCCTCGACTTTCTGGAGGGGCTGCGCTTTTCCCCCGAAGCTCTGGAGTATCTAGAAAGCTTAAAGCTCTTCAGCCGGGAGTTTTTGGGCTATCTGGAGGAATTTCGCTTTACGGGCGACGTGTGGGCGGTGCCCGAGGGCGAGGTCGTCTTCCCGCCGGAGCCCCTCTTGGAGCTTCGGGCTCCCCGCATCGAGGCCCAGATCGTCGAGACGTTCTTGCTGAACCAGATCAACTTCCAGACGATGATCGCCTCCAAGGCGGCCCGGGTGGTGCTGGCCGCCCGGGGGCGGGCCGTCGTGGACTTCTCGCCCAGGCGGGACCACGGCGTGGACGCCGCGTTAAAAGCGGCCCGCTCGAGCTACCTCGCGGGCTGCGCCGGGACCTCGAACGTGCTGGCGGGGCAGGTGTACGGGATCCCCGTCTACGGGACGATGGCCCACTCGTACGTCATGTCGTTCGAGGACGAACTCAGCGCCTTCCGCGCCTTCGCCCGGGATTTCCCCCAAAACGTCATCCTGCTCATCGACACCTACGACACCCTCCAAGGGGCGAGACACGCCGTCGAGATCGCCCGAGAGCTCGCCCCTCAGGGGGTCCGGGTGAAGGGGGTACGCATCGACAGCGGGGACCTCGCCCGCTTGAGCCGGGAGGTCCGCCGCATCCTGGACGAGGCGGGGCTTGCGGACGTCCAGATCCTGCTAAGCGGGGACCTCAACGAGTACAAGATCGAGCGCCTGCTGAGGGAAGGGGCCGCGGCGGACGCCTTCGGGGTGGGGACGGAGATGGGGACGTCGTATGACGCGCCCGCGCTGGGCGGGGTCTACAAGCTCGTGGAGGACGCGCGGGGGTACCGCATCAAGCTGAGCGCCGGGAAGGCGACGCTGCCGGGGCGCAAGCAAATCTGGCGCGCCTGCGGGGACGACGGGAGGATGTGCCACGACGTGCTGGCGCTGGCCGACGAGCCCCCGCCCGAGCCCGCCGCGCGGGCGTTGCTCGTGCCCGTCATGCGGGGCGGAAAGCGCCTTGGACCCCCGGAGCCCCTCCACGAAGTCCGGGAGCGTTGCCTGAAGAACTTGGAGCGCTTACCCGAGCCCCTCCAGCGCTTGGAGCGGCCGAGCGACTATGCCTATCCCGTGCGTCTAAGCCCCAAGCTCGAGGAGCTCCGCGCCCGGATGCTCCGGGAGGTCGCTCAGGCCAACGCCAAGCGGGCTTCGTGATATTCGCCGACGCACGGCGGCCCCCCGCAGACCCGCATCCTCCCTAGCCGCTCCCCGGAAGGCGCCGTGCCCGGCTGCTTCTCGCCCACCCGAGGAGCGTGGGGGCACTAGATCGAGCGGGGGGCTCGGTGCCAGCCCCCTCCGAGTCCGGGGGTATGAAGACGGCGTCCTCGGGGGCGAACCCGAAGACGACCTCTTGGCCTTCCCGGCGGAGTTCGTCGGGTTGGGGGCTTGAGCGCTGGAGGAGCCAGATCTTGCCCGCACACTCGATGTGGAGAAGGGCCGAGCCCCCCAGGTACTCCACGCCCGCGATGCGCCCTTTCAGTCGATTCATCGAGGGCGAGGTCGAGGTCGAGGGGTTCAATACGAGCTTCTCCGGGCGGACGAGGAAGAGGACGCGATCCCCCGGCTTCGACCCGTGGGGGTCCCCGTGGAGGACGACACTCTGGCCGTCCCGGAGG
>JALUUA010000312.1 GCA_027021605.1 Candidatus Bipolaricaulota bacterium
GGCCGCCCCCCTGGTGAGCGGCGTGATCGCCTTGATGCTCTCCGTGCAGCCCTCGCTCACGCCCTCCGAGGTCGTCGAGATCCTGCGCTCCACGGGCGTTCCGGCCTACGACCCGCGGGCGGGCACCGCCTTCCCCCGCGTCGACGCCTACCGGGCCCTGCAGGCGGTGCTCTCGCTCCCCCCGCCGCCGCTGCCCCCCGGGCCCACCCCCGGCTTGGGCTTGGAGGCGTTCGACACCAACGGGAACGGCCTCATCGACGATCCGGAGTTCTTCGCAGCGGTGGACGCCTGGATCGCGGGCTCTCTCAGCGATGGGCTCTTCTTCGCGCTGATCGATGCCTGGGTGGAGCAGGTGCCCGTACGACCGTCGTCCCTGGGCGCGGGCTGGAGCGGGAGCTCCCCCGCGCTAGGAGCCCTAAGGGCGGATCGGGTCTGGATCTACGACGCCCGGGGGCGCCTGTTGGCGCAGATCGCCCACCCCACGCCCTCGCGGCTGGCCCGGCGGATCAGCCGCTGGGCCAACGGCGTCTACCTCTACGTGGCGCTCTGGGAGGTCGAAGGGCGTTGGGTGCGCACCGTGGGCAAGCTCGTCCTGTTGCGCTGATCCCGCGATGGGTGGGGGCGTGGGGAAGGGGGTGGACCCGAGGGGACTCGAACCCCTGACCTCCTGGATGCCATCCAGGCGCTCTCCCAACTGAGCTACGGGCCCCTGGAGCGAACCCCATACTACCGACTTTGGGGTCGGAGATCAAGTCGGTGGGCTCGGAAAGGAAGCGGGTCCGGGTCTTGACAATCCCGGCCTTTTGTGCTAACATTACGCTCGCCCAGGAAAAAGACCACAAGACCACAAGGAGGTGGTTCGCCTAGGCGAAGGAAAACCACAAGTCCGCTTAAATCCCTAGGGGTTTATGCAGGCCATTCACCACCAAACCTTCAAGATAGAAAAAAGGAGGTCGCTACATGTCTAGCAAGTTTAAGGTTCTCAGCTTTGCGTTGGCTCTGGTTGTGGCGCTCGGTTTTTACGGCACCATCGCCAAGGCCGACGTGACGGGGAGCTTCGGGGTCACGATCGATTACGCTCCGATCGACTGCGAGAACCTCGTCCTGTGGGTTGACGGCCAGCCGGTTCAGTTCTACGACCAGCCCTGTGAGGCCACCGTCTACAAGTTCGACGTCCAGACCGACCTGAACGTCAACATCACCATCAGCGGTCTCACCATGG
>JALUUA010000313.1 GCA_027021605.1 Candidatus Bipolaricaulota bacterium
GGTTTGCCTGGTTCATGTTCTCCCGCAGGCTCTACGAGCAGCAGCCCGCCGAGCAGACCCTCCCCGCAGAGTCCCCTCCGCCGCAGCAGCGGACGGCCGGATAAAAGCTGGGTCTGTCAGCGGATGACTAACGGATTAACGGATAGACGTTGCAGGAGGAATCCGTTTATCCGTTTCCCCATCCGTTGACCGACCCCCTACAGCCGAAACCTCTCGCCCAAGTAGAACTTCCGGGCCAGGGGGTTCTCCGTGATCTCCTCGGGCGGTCCCTCCCAGAAGACCCTGCCGTTTTGAATCAAATAGACGTAATCCGTCACCCGAAGGGTCTCGCGCACGTTGTGGTCCGTGATCACGACCCCGAGCCCCTCCCCCTTGAGCGCGAGGATGATCCCCTGAAGCTCCTCGATCGTGATGGGGTCGATCCCCGTGAAGGGCTCGTCGAGCAGCAAGAACTGGGGCGAGGCGGCCAGGGCCCGCGCGATCTCCACCCGGCGCCGCTCCCCCGCGGAGAGGGTGTCCGCCCGCCGACCCGCCAGGGGATGGATGCCCAGCTTCTCCAGCACTTCGTGGGCGATCTCCCGGCGGCGGGCCTTCGGGAGCCTGCGGGCTTCCAGCACGACCCAGACGTTCTCCCAGACCGTGAGCTTGCGGAAGACCGAGGGCTCCTGCGGCAAATAGTTTAACCCCAGCCGGGCCCGCTTGTGGAAGGGGTAGCGCGTGATCTCCTTCTCCCCTAGCACGATGGAGCCCGCATCGGCCCAGGCGAGGCCCGTAATGAGATGAAAGGTGGTCGTCTTCCCCGCGCCGTTGGGACCCAAGAGCCCGACGACCGCGCCCGGCTCCACACAGAGCGAGACGTCCTCCACCACCGTGCGGCTGCCGTAGCGCTTGTACAGCCCTTCGGCTTTGAGCGTGCGGTCACCCATCGCCGGAATCGGGGGACGAAGGGGACAAGAAGAGTTGGAGCCGAGCGTCGTGCACGACCAGCTTCCCCTCCCGCGGGAAGTACGCGAACCCGCTCCCCCGAAGTTGAGAGTCGGGCCGCTCGACCTCGATGGGCCGGTTCCCCCGGAGCACCCCCTCGCGCTCCTCCCAGCGCGCCTCTTCCGTCCGGAAGCGCAGCCCCTCGGGGTCTTGACCCTGAATGTCCCCCCGCAGCATAAAATCCCCCGTCTCGTGGAAGAAGATCAGCTCCTGCGCCCGGACGCGGAGGGCCTCGCGGCCCTGCGCGTCGAAGAAGCGCACCTCCACGTCCTGGGCTCTTGTCTGCTCTTTCTCTTCGTAGTAGGCCAGCGAGGGGGATCGCAGGACCCAAGTGAGCTTCCCGTCGGGGGTGTAGCGCGCAAGCTCGCCGTCCCGAATCTCGACGTTGGGCTTCTCCTCTGCGCTTAGGGGGCTCGAGACCTCTGCGACGGGGCTACAAGCCGTGAGGGCCAGCGCCGTCCCTCCAAGCAGCAACAGGAGGCAAGCCCAAGGTCGAGGGCGCCGAGGGCACCGGGCTAAGCCCCCGAGGGAGAGGCTGCGGCGCCCTTGGACCGTGCCTCGGCTTCCCCCTGGGATTGGGACTGAGATTGAGGTGAAGATTGGGAATGGGCTAAACATGCCTCGATCAACCCCAGGAACAGGGGGCGGGGCTTCGTGGGGCGGGACTTGAACTCCGGGTGGAACTGCGAGGCGAGGAAGAAGGGGTGCTCCTCCACGGGCAGCTCGGCGATCTCCATCCGCCGCCCGTCGGGCGAGCGCCCGCTGAACACCAGGCCCGCCCTCTCCAAGTCGTCGATGTACTTCGGGTTCACCTCGTACCGGTGCCGGTGGCGCTCCGAGATCTGCGTCTTCCCGTAGAGCTTGTGCGCCAGCGTCCCGGGCTCGATCACCACGGGGTAAGCCCCCAGGCGCATCGTGGCCCCCAGCTCTTGGATGCCCTTCTGCTCGGGCATGAGGTCGACGACGGGGTGCTCGGTTTGGGCGTCGAACTCCGCGCTGTTGGCGTCCTCCCAGCCCAGGACGTGGCGGGCAAACTCGACCACGGCCATCTGGAAGCCGTAACAGATCCCCAGGAACGGCAGCTTGTGGGTGCGGGCGTAGTGGATCGCCTCGATCTTCCCCTCCGCGCCGCGGTGGCCGAACCCCACGGGGACGATGAGCCCATCCACCCCCTCCATCCGTTCATCGCGATATTGGGAAGCCTCGATCCAGCGGATTTGCACCCGAGTACGGTAGCGGGCCGCCGCGTGGGTGAGCGCCTCCACGTAGCTCACGTAGCTGTCCTTGAGGTCGGTGTACTTGCCCACGAGCGCGATCTCCACGGCTCGCTCGGGGTGGAGGGCGTTGTCCAAAAAAGCCTTCCACTCCGTGAGGTCTTGGCCGGAGGGCGAAAGCCCCAGTCGCCCCAATAAATAGTCCGTAAGCCCCTGCTCTTCCAGCACCAGGGGGACTTGATAGATGAGCTCCACGTCGGGGTTGCTGATGACGGCTTCTGTAGGCACGTCACAAAACAGCGAGATCTTGCGCTTGATGTCGTCCTTGAGGGGCTCCTCGCAGCGCCCGATGATCACGTCGGGCTGGATCCCCAGCGCCCGAAGCTCCTTGACGGAGTGCTGGGTGGGCTTCGTCTTCTGCTCGCCCACCACGCCCAAGACGGGCACCAGGGTGGTATGCACGAAGAGCACGTTCTCGTGGCCCAGCTCCTGGTGCATCTGGCGGGTGGCCTCGAGAAAGGGCATGCTCTCGATGTCGCCCACGGTGCCGCCCAGCTCCACGATCACCACGTCGGCCCCCGTCGTTTCCGCCACCCTCTTGATGGACGCCTTGATCTCGTCGGTGATGTGGGGGATGATCTGGACGGTCTGGCCCAAGTACTCCCCGCGGCGCTCCTTCTCGATGACGGCCTTGTAGACCTTCCCCGTGGTGATGTTGTGGTCACTGGTGAGGTTCACGTCGAGAAAGCGCTCGTAGCTGCCGAGGTCCATGTCGACCTCGCCGCCGTCGTCCAAAACAAAGACCTCCCCGTGCTGGTAGGGGTTCATCGTACCGGCGTCGCAGTTTAAATACGGGTCAATCTTGATGGCCGTGACCCGAAGGCCCCGGGCCTTCAGCAGGAGCCCGATGGAGGCGGTGGTAATGCCCTTGCCCAGGCCCGAAAGCACACCGCCGGTAACAAACAAATACTTGGTCATGGTGAGGACGCCTTTCTCGTCGGGGGTACGATCGATTATACGGCCGATTATAGGAGGGACGCCACCCCGACCGCAAGGGCGCCCGTCCCCTCCCCGCCTTGAGCCCTCTAGGTCTCGCGTTTTACGCTTACCGCGATCCCGTCGCGCAGGGGGACGATGACGGTCTCCAGCTCGGGGTGGCTCATAATAAACGCGTTAAACTCCCGCATGGCACGGGTCATCTCGTCGTCCTCGGGGCCCGGGGCGTGGGCGACCTTCCCTTGCCGGAGCACGTTGTCGGCGAGGATCACCCCGCCGGGCTCCAGTCGGGGGAGCACCTCCTCCAGGAAGGGCCGGTACTGCTCCTTGGCGTGGTCGAGGAACACGAGGTCGAAGGGGCCTTCTCGCTCCAGCTCCCGGAGGGAGGCGAGGGCGTCCCCGAGGCGGATCTCCACCCGATCGAGGACGCCCGCTTCTGCTAAGTTCTTGCGGGCCCGCTCCGCCATCTCAGGGTCGGCCTCCAGGGTGAGGATGCGCCCGTCCCAGGGCTCGGTGGCCCGGGCGAACCACAGCGTGGAGTAGCCGATGGCCGTGCCGGCCTCCAGAACGCGCTTGGCCCTTCGCATGCGGGCTAAGACGTAGAGAAATCGCCCCGCCACCGGCCCGATGATGGGGACGCCGTGCTCCTCGGCGTAGCGTTCCAGGCGCCTAAAGAGGGGCTCCCGCTCCGGCTGCAGCTCCTCCAGATAGCGCTCGACGGCCTCGTGGGTGATCCCGCTCATCGTTTCGTTTTCGTTGGCGATGGAGATGGAGATAGAGCTTGAGCTTAGATCTTCCCCAAGAGCGCCCGGGCGATGATCAGTCTTTGAATTTCACTCGTCCCCTCGTAGAGCTCGGTGATCTTGGCGTCGCGGTAGAAGCGCTCGACGGGGTATTCTTTGATAAAGCCGTAGCCGCCGTGGATCTGGAGCGCCTCGTTGGCCACCTCGCGGGCGACCTTCCCGGCGTAGAGCTTGGCCATCGAGGCTTCCTTGGCGGGGTTGCCGCCCTGGGAGATCTTCCAGGCGGCTTGGTACGTCAGCAGGCGGGCCGCCTCGATCTCCGTGGCCATGTCCGCCAACTTGAACTGGATGGCCTGGAAGTCCGCGATGGGCCGCCCGAACTGCTGGCGCTCCTGGGCGTACTTGAACGCCTCGTCGAAGGCCCCCTGGGCGATCCCCACGGCCTGGGCGGCCACGGCCACCCGCCCCCGGGCGAAGAACTGCATGAGATGGTAGAAAGCCATCCCCTCTTGTCCCACCACGTTCTCCGCCGGGACCTTCACGTCTTTCAGGGTGATCTCCGCCAGGTCCGAGGCGCGGATGCCCATCTTCTTCTTGAGGGGCTCGGCGATGAAGCCCTCCCGGTCCGTCTCCACGATGAAGGCGGTGATCCCCATGTGCCGCTCGGGGGGGTTGAAGTCCGTGCGGGCGAACACGATCAAGAAGTCGGCGATCGTCCCGTTGGTGATGAACATCTTGGAGCCGTTCAGCACGTAGTAATCCCCCTGACGCTCGGCGCGGGTCTTCATGCTGGCTACGTCCGAGCCGGCCTCGGGCTCCGTGATCGCCGCGCCCATCACCTGATCGCCCTTGGCTACAGGGACTAAGTATTTTTGCTTCTGCTCCTCGGTCCCGAACTCCAAGAGCATGTCGCTCCCGAAGATCCGGGCGCTGATGGCCAGCCCGATCCCCGGGTCGCCCCGGAACAGCTCCTCGATCACGATCGCCTGGGCCAAAAAGTCCATCCCCGCGCCGCCGTACTGCTCGGGGATCGCGGGGGCGATCAGCCCCAGCTTCTTGGCCTCTTCGACGATCTCGTGGGGGTATTTCGCCTCCTCGTCGTACTTCTCCGCGACGGGGCGGATCGTCTCCTCGGCGAACTTGCGGACGGTGCGCCGCAAAAGCTTGTGCTCCTCGCTCAGCTCGAAGTCCATAAACGTCCTCCTTCGCCTTCGTTTCGCTTCGGGTTTCGGATCCCGAGTTCGGGCCCGGCGCCTTAGCGTCCACGAGCCGGTCTTGCCCCATTCTAGTCCTCACCCCGCCGCGGGATCAACTTGACTTTACTTTGGCCGCCCCTTACCCGGCGGAGCGTTCCCCTCGTTCGGCGAGGGCGACGGCCGCGCTCAGGCCGAGCACGCGGCCCTCTTGCACCTCCTCCTCGAAGCCGGCGTCCCCCAGCGCCGCCTTCAGCGAGGCGACCGTCCGCTCGTGGAACATCACGGTGTCCGGCCCGGCCCCGCAGGCCTCCAGCGTCTCGTACGCGGCGCCGAGCAGCCGGGCGGCCCGCCGCGGCTCCGAACGGGCGACGATCCCGGCGATCCGGGCGAGGGTGACGCCCAGGCCGCGCCGGTCCCCCAGCTCCCGGCGGATCGAGAGGACCTCTTGATAGCACTGCGCGGCCCGGTCCCAATCCTCCTGAACTTCGGCCAGCTCGCCTAAGTTCGTCAGGTTAACGGTCTGCTCGTGCCGTCGGCCCAGCCGGCGATTGAGGGCCAACGCTTCTTCATACGCCTGCCGGGCGGCGGGTGTCGCCCCTACCTGCAGGGCCTGATTGCCCCGGTAGTTCAAGGCGACCGCGAGCCCCCGCAGGTCCCCACGCCGGCGGTAGAGCGCGATCGCCTCCCGCTGGAGTGATTCCGCCCTCTCCCGAAAGCCCCGATCGGCCAGCACCTGGCTCGTGCGCAGCAGGGCATACGCCAGCGTCCCCTCCTCCTCCCCGCTCTCCCGGAGGAGCCCGACGGCCTCCTCCAAGAGCCTCTGA
>JALUUA010000314.1 GCA_027021605.1 Candidatus Bipolaricaulota bacterium
GAGATGCCCTGAAACATCTCGAGCGAACGCCGGAGCGCTACGACATCGCGCTCCTGATCGGCGTCTTGGCCTACCTGCCCGACCCGCGGGCGATCGAGCTGCTCTCGGCGATCCGCGCCCGGCTTCAGACCGACGGCGCGCTCCTTGCGAGCCACCTCCACCCCCGCGCTCCGAGGGCGGTGCGCGCGTGGCTCCGCCTCCTGGGCGTCGATCTGAGGGCCCGAACGCCCCAACAGCTCGAGAGGCTGCTCCGCGCCGCGGGCTTCTCCCGGGTGAACGTCACACAGGACGCCACGGGAACGCAGAACCTCCTGGTGGCCGGGGCGGGCCCTCCGGCTCGGCCCTCCGCGCCGTCGCTCGACGGACGGGGCTTGGGCGAGGTCGTCTGGGTAGACGCGGAGCGGCTGCGCGACCACGAGGAGGTCGAGCCGGAGCGGGTGGAGCAGCTGGTGCGGGCCCTTCGAGAGCGGAAGCGGGTCAAGCCCGTTCTCGTGGAGAAGGAGCACAAAGTCGTCCTCGACGGCCACCACCGCAAGGCGGCCCTTGAGCACCTGGGCTTTCGGGAAGTCCCCTGCGTCTTGGTGCCCTACGAACGGGTGGGCCTCGACCGCCGGCGGGCGCTCCCCGTCTCCAAGGAAGAGGTCATCCGGCGGGCGCTCCTCGGCAAAAAATATCCGCCGAAGACAACGCGCCACCTCTACCCGTGGGAGGCGCTCCCCGAGGTCCCCCTTCCCCGCTCCCTTCCTTCCCCACCCCCGCCCCCGCGCGTCGCCGGCACCGGCTCCGGGGAGCCCGCAGGAGGTCGCCCTCGCGCGGTTGACCCGAATCAGCGGGGGACTTGATCTCGATCATTGCAAGCAGCGGCCCCATGGGGGATGATAAGGGGACAAGTCGAATCGAAGCGCGGTGGGTGAACGGAATGCGAGGCGTAACCGCAACGGTCGGGCTCTTGGTCGTCGCGATCTTGTCCTCGGGGCCGGTGCCCCTGGACCCGGGGGGGAGTCTGACCGGTTGCCCTTCCTGCTTGCTCGCTCCCACGTCCCCCCGCGCGCACCCCGACGGCCACCGGGGGCCGCAGCCGAGCGGCCACCCCGGCTGCGGCTGTGACGGCCACGGCTCGGACTCCCACCTCGCCTCTGGCTGCTCCTCCTGCGGGATCGCCGCTTTGGCGTGGAGCCCGGAGCTGCCGCAGGCCGCCTCCCATTTCGTGAGCCTTCCGATCCGTCACCTCTCCCCCCGCGACGGGCGGGTCCTCCCCTGGCGCCCTCCGGCGTAATCCCCTTCCCGTACCCGCACGTAAAACCGCGCACGCGGTCGGATTCCGGTTGTCTTCTCGCGCGCTTTGCGTAGATGAGAAGAAGGGCAAGGAGACAAGAGGGGAAGGGAGGCAAGATGAAGCGCCGGATGGGAATCGGGGCGGTTGCGACGGCAGCCGCGGGGATCGCGCTGTTGGGGCTCCTGGCGCTGGCGGGCTACTGGCTGCAGCCCGACCCGCCCCGCATCGTCCTCGAGCCCGAAAGCTTCGACTGGGGCGAGGTCCCCTACGACCGGGCCGTGACCCAAGAGTTTCTCGTCAAGAACGAGGGCGACGAGCCCTTGGAGATCTTGGCGGTCACGACCTCCTGCGGCTGCACCACCGCCCGCGTGGAGTTGAAGATCGTGGAGCCCGGCCAGGCGACGCGCCTCTGGGTGACCTTCGACCCCACCGCCCACGATCCCACAACGGGTCCCGTCGTGCGCTTCGTCTATTTGCGCACGAACGACCCTGCAAACCCCGAAGTCCCGCTGGAGCTGCGCGCCACCCTCGTCGAGCCCCCGGGGAAGGGAGACCGACGATGACCCGCACCGCCCTCGTCGCAGCCCTGCTGCTGGCCCTCGGCATCGACGTCGGCGTCGGCGTCGGAGCGTCCGCGCAAGAAGCTCCGGGGGAGGTCCCGCAGGAAGCCGTGATCTACTACAACGAAGCCTGCGAGAGCTGCGCCCTGTATCTCAAGCACGAGCTCGTCCCCCTGCTCCGGGAGCTGGGCGTCTCCCGGGTCGAGCTGAAGGACTACCTGAATCGCCCGGAGTACCGGCGCGAGCTGCTCCGGCTCATGACGGATTGGGGCATCCCGCCGAACCTGCAGGGGCACATCGCGGCGTTCGTGGGGGAGAAGCTGAGCCTCCAGGGCCACGTCCCCGAGCCCGTGATCCGCGACCTGCTGCGCCCGAAGAATTTGGGGCGCTACGAGCGCATCGTGGTGCTCCAGGACGTGATGGCCGGGCACGGCGCCCAAGGGCCCACGGAGTACACCGTCTGGGCCCTCCGCGGCCCCGTGAAGACCTACCCCATCGACGCGCCCATCGAGCAGTACCTGAGCTGGCTGGAGGCCAACCGCGGGGCGCTGGACCCGCCCGCGAAGACGGAGCCCTGGAGCTACAAACAACTCCTGCCCTTCGTGCTCAGCACCGGGCTCCTCGACGGGATCAACCCCTGCGCCATCGCCGTGCTGCTGTTCTTCCTCGCGTTCCTGTTCACGCTCCACCGGGCCCGGATCGAGATGCTCCTCATGGGGACCGTCTACATCGCGATGATCTATCTGGCGTATCTGGGGATCGGCATCGGGCTCCTGAGCGCGATCGTCATCGCGGGCGAGCCGCACCTCATGGCCAAGGTCGGCTCCTGGCTGCTGATCGCCCTGGGGCTGGTCAACGTCAAGGACTTCTTCGGGTACGGGAAGGGCCTTAGCTTAAGCGTCCCCAGGAGGTGGCACGATCTCAGCTTCCGGGTGATCCGGCGGGCCACCCTCCCGGCCGCGGCCGTGGGGGGCTTTTTGGTGGGCCTTTGCACCTTCCCCTGCAGCGGCGGGATCTACGTCGCGGTGCTCGGGCTCCTGTCGGCGAAGACGACCTATTGGACCGGCTTCGGGTACCTGTTGCTGTACAACCTCGCGTTCGTCGCGCCCCTGATCGCGCTGCTCTTGGCGTTGGGCAACCGCCGGACGGTGGGGGCGCTGGCCCGCTGGGAGGCCCAACACAAGCGGGAGGTCAAGCTAGCCACCGGCCTGCTGATGGTCGGCCTGGGGGCCGTGATCCTGATCGGGTTCGTCTGATGGGCTGATGGGATGGGATGGAAGGGAAACGAAACGCTGCTGCCCTTGGCCCTCGTCGCGGGGATGGCCGCTTCGGTCCCTGCGCCGGGGCGCCGACGGAAGGGGGTGCACCGAAAGTGAACGCACGAGTCGTGAAGGGGTTGGCGGTCGCGGGTCTGATCGGCGCGGCGGCCGCCACGCTGGCCCTGGTGAGCTACTCGTTCCTCACCACCCAGTTCGGCCGGGGGTCGTACATCCTGCAGGAAGGGGTCGGCTTCTTCTGGGAGGCGGATCGCCCGCCGGAGTCCTCAGAAGAGAAAGCCTACTTGGGCTACAGGGCCCCGGACTTCGCGCTGCCGGACCTCGAGGGACGGCGCATTGCGCTGAGCGACCTGCGGGGGAAGCCCGTGTTGCTCAACTTCTGGGCCACGTGGTGTCCGCCCTGTCGCAAGGAGATGCCGGACCTTCAGCGCTTCCACGAGCGGTACGGCGACCGGGCGGTCGTGCTGGGGATCAACTGGGCGGAGGAGCCCGAGGTCGTCCGGGCCTTCCTGGAGCGATACGGGGTCACGTACCTCAACGTCCTGGACCGCCAGGGGAAGGCATTCGTCCTGTACCGCCTCACGGGCCTGCCCACCTCGTTCTGGATCGACGAGGAGGGGGTGCTGCGGGGCGTCTGGTACGGGCCCTTGAAGACGGACGAGATCGCAGTAAACTTCGCCAAGATCACGCGGGCGTTCCGGCCGGAGCGCGACCGCGGGCTTGAGCTTAGGGACGAGACGGAAGCCGACTTTGCAACCGAATCCGCAACCGAGAACGAGCGCGAGAAAGCGCAGAGGAAAGCGAAAGAGGAGGGATCGCCATGATGCGAACGAAGTTCTCTTGGTTCTTGGGGCTCCTGCTGTTGGGGGGCTTGGGGTGGGTGCTGACGGGCTGCAGCGGGGGAGGGCAGGCGCGGATCTCGAGCGCGGACGCCCCGCCGGACCCCGCCCCGCCGGACGTGACGAACCTCACGGCCACGGTCTTTCTGTCGCCCACCTGCGGCTGCTGCCACGGCTACGTGAAGCACCTGCGGCAGCAGGGCCTCCAGGTCGAGGTCGTGGAGATGGTGGACGTCGCGCCCAAGAAGCGGGCCCTGGGGATCCCGATGGAGATGTGGAGCTGCCACACCACGGTGATCGGGGGCTACGCCGTGGAGGGACACGTCCCCTTCGAGGTCGTGGAGAAGCTCCTCGCCGAGAAGCCGGACATCGACGGGATCGCGCTTCCGGGGATGCCCACGGGCGTGCCGGGGATGCCCGGCCCCAAGCAGCCCCTCACGATCTACGCCATCACGGACGGGCAGGTGGAGGTGTACCTGGAGCTCTAAGGCCGATACCCCAAAGGGCCGCTTGTCCTCCCAAGCGGCCCCCACCCCAGAGCCGGACCGACCCTCGGTTCGTGGCGCCGAGGGTCGGTCTTTTTCCCTTTTCCTTTCTTTCTTTCTTGTTTGCTTGATTGCTTTGCCTTGTCCGCCGGACTCATTCCCCCGGGGCGTGGTCTTGGAGGATCTTGCGCTTGATCCCGTGGACGAGCGCCCGGGCCTCCTTGAGGGGGACCCAGCGGACCTCCTCGATCTCGTCGACCGCCGGGCGGAACTCCTCCCCCAGCACCTCGACCTCGTAGGTGAACATGTGCCACGTGTAGGAGGACTCCTTTCCCACGAAGGAGTAGACGCCCAGGAGCCTTCCCACGCGGCAGGGGACGCCTGCCTCCTCCTCCACCTCCCGCGCCACGGCTTCCGCGGGGGATTCCCCGTAGGAGACGAACCCCCCGGGGAGGGTCCAGGTCCCCCGGTTGAATCCCCGGGAGGGCTTCACCAGCAGGACGCTTTTCCCCTTTACGATGAGGGCCTCGACGACGACCCGCGGCAGAGTGTGGTGGACGGCCATTCGCACCAGCGGCTCCACGTCGTCGCGGCCCGGGATCTCGTCCTTGGGGTGCCAGTCCCGTGGGTGGTGGGGCAGCCGGGGCACGCAGTAGACGACCTCGTGGCCCTGGACCCCCAGGGTGGCCTTGGACTCGAAGGGGAAGGGGATCGTCCCGCGCTCGGCCTCCTCGGCCGCGGGCAGGGTCCAGCGCTCCCCCCGCTTGACGAGGTAGAGCATCCCGTCCGTCTCGATGTAGAGATAGCGTCCCATGGGCTCCGCCAGCTTAGCCCTTGGATCGGAGCGGCGCAACCGGTGGATGGGTGCGGGACGAAATTCGAGAGCAGGTGCTCGCGCTGCTCGAGGAGATTCGCGGGCACGGCTAGCCCTTGGCCTCGCTCTCCCCTTCGATGCGCTCCAGAGCGGCCTCGGTCAGGTACCCCTCCAACATGGCTGCGAAGCGCTCCGCTTCCCGACGGTCCTTGCGGCGCACGCGCAATGCGATCTCCCCATGACGGTAGCCCGGTATCTCCTTGATGACCTCGAGCGTCTTAACCCGAAGCACCACTGCCGTCTGCCACCAGCTCTGACGGACCTCGACGGAGGCGATTGCGTCCAGGGGAATATCAATCTTTCGAAGCCCCATGCGGACGATGCCTAAGAAGGAGTCGCGGGCCTCGAACTCGAGGAGGACCCCGCCGGGGCGGAGCTTGGCCAAGCCCTCGGCCATTACGAACTCGTGACCCGAGTAGATTGTAAAGGGCAGGATGATCTCCTCGTCCATGGCTGGCTGCCCTTACTTTACCGGGGGGCCTCGATGCAGCGGGCCCCCTCCTCGGAGCGGGAGCCCACCACCAGGTCCGTGAGCTCAGAGTAGAAGACCCGCTCCGCTTCCTCGTTGAGGATGACCACCAGGCGCTTCCAGCACTCCACGGTGGCATACGAGAGATCCCAGACGGCCTTCACGCATTTGG
>JALUUA010000315.1 GCA_027021605.1 Candidatus Bipolaricaulota bacterium
CTGCGGGTTTTTGCTCGGGAGAGGGGGAGTCGCGGTCGGGCAGCCTCCCCGCCGGCCCTTCCTTAACTCCTCAACAATTCCTCAACGTCCTCCGGCGCTTGCGCCAACGCTTGCTTCTCTGCTCTAGCTCTACTCCTCCCGCTCGAGGACCTCGCAGCGCAGGCGGCCCTTGTGGAGCCGGACCCGAATTCGCTCCCCGACGCGGACCTGTTGGGAGGACGTGACGGGTCGCCCCCGGGCGTCCTCGACCAGGGAGTACCCCCGCCGCAGGACGGCCAGCGGGTTCACCGCCTCCAGTCGGCCCAGAAGGCCCTCGAGGTGCCGTTGGGTCGTAAGAATGCGCCCCTGCTGGGCCCGCACCGCCCCGGTGAGCAGCTGGTCCAGCGCCTGGTGGGCGTCCCGTAAAGCCCGCAGCGGCCGTCGGAAGGCGTAGCTCGAGGTGGCCATCCGCAGGCGCATTCGTAGATCGTCCAGGCGGGCCCGCTGGCCGTCCCGGAGGCGGCGGACCCACTCCCCCAGGCGCATCTGCAGCTCCGTCCGGTCGGGGACGACGAGCTCCGCGGCCGCCGAGGGCGTCGGCGCCCGCAGGTCCGCCACGAAATCCGCGATGGTGAAATCCACCTCGTGCCCCACGGCGGAGATCACGGGGACCTGGGAGCGGAAGATCGCCCGCGCCACGACCTCCTCGTTGAAGGCCCAGAGGTCCTCCAACGATCCCCCACCCCGGCCCACGATCAGCACATCGAGGGGTTCCTCCCTCCGGTGATAGACGTTGGCGAGCTCGATCGCGTGGGCGATCTCCTCGGCCGCCCCCTCGCCCTGGACCTTGACGGGGAAGACCCGCACCTCCACCGGGGGATAGCGGCGCGCGAGGATCGAGAGCATGTCGCGAATCGCCGCGCCCTCTGCGGACGTAATGATCCCGATCCGCTCCGGGTAGGGGGGAAGCGGCTTCTTGTGGATCGCCTCGAAGAGGCCCTCGGCCTTGAGCTTCTCCTTGAGGCGCTCGAAGGCCAGCTGGAGCTTCCCCAGCCCCGCGGGCTTTAGCCGACGCACGTCAAGTTGGTACTTCCCCCGCCGCTCGTAGATCGTAAGCGCCCCCAGCGCGAGGACGCCCATCCCGTCCTCGGGCCGGAAGTCTAAATAGGCCGCCCGGCTCTGGAACATCACCGCCTCCAGCTCCGAGCCCTCGTCCTTGAGGGTGAAATAGAGATGTCCCGAGGCGTAGTGGCGGAAGTTCGAGATCTCCCCCTCCACCCAGACCTCGGGAAAGTTCAACTCGAGAAGCTCCCGCACCCGCGCGTTCAGCTGCGAGACGGTGTACAGGGGCGGCTCCCGGGACTCCCCCGCCGGCGCGGAGGCTTCTTCGTCTACTTCGTCTACGCCTTCGTGTTCGAGCGGCTCGGGGTCCCGCTCGTCCCCCCACTCAAAGGGGAAGGGCAGCTCGCGCATCTCGGCCATCGCGTTTCGATCCTAGCACAGAGTCCCCGCCGCGGGGAAGGGCCGGGTCACTCCCCCATGCGGCCTCTCAACCAGGCCGCGAGGATCTCGAGCATGTTCAGATTGCCCACGATCTGCCCCTCCGGGGAGACGACGGGGATCTCGTTGACGTCGTAGCGGAACATCACCCGGAGCAGCGTCTCCAGCGGGTCGTCGAGGCGGACGTAGGCAGGCTTGCGCAGCGCCAGGTCCCCCGCGGTCTCGGCGCTCACGAGGTCGAGGAGTTCCGTGGGGCTGAGGTCCCGCGGGAGCCGGCGGGCGAAGGCCCAGTGGGCCAGCCGCCGCAGCGTGATCACCCCCACGAAGCGCCCCTCCTCGTCCACGACGTAGACCTCGCGCGTCCGCGGGTCCTCCACCATCTTTTGGGCGACCTCCCGAAGGGGGGTCCTTTCTGACACCACCGTCGGCTCCGTCTGCGAGAAGGGGAGCAAGTCCCTCACCGTAAGCGCTCGCATGCTATCCCTCCACGGGCTTCAAGGCTCAAGACCGGTCCTCGGCTCGGGCTTCTTGGGCGCTTCGGAAGCGGGGATCTCCCCGGCCCTTAAGAGGGCGAACTTCACGAACGGCGGGCCGATGAGCTGCACCAGGAACGTCGTCGCCCCGATCACGTTGACCACGAGCGCGCCCATCTCCCGGGCCGCGGGGCCCGCCTGGGCGAAGCGCTGGGCCACGTCCAGCGCCAGCCCCACGGCCACGCCCGCCTGGGAGAACAGCGCGAACCCCAGATACCGGCGCACCGCCTCGGGCGCCCGCGACAGGGTCGCGCCGAGCCACGCTCCGGCCATCTTTCCCCCCGTGCGCCCCAGCACATAGAGCAGTCCCAGCACCCCCATCTGGGGCAGGAGCCCCACCTGCAGCCGCGCCCCGACCAGCACGAAGAACAGCACGTAGATGGGCGGGGTAAAGCCCTTGACGACCTCGAGCGCCGGGCGGCTGGAGTGCGGCGCCGCGTTCACCAGGGTGACGCCCAAGGCCATCTCGCTGAGGATCAGCGAGAGCCCCCACCCGCGCGCCAGGCCCGCCACCAGGAGCACCGCGCCGAGGAGCAGCACGAGCGCGTCTTCTTTGTTCGCGTAGAGGCGCCGCAGCGGCGCAAGGAGCGCCAGCCCCACGGCCACGCCCAGCCCCAGCGACCCGAGGATCTCGAGCAGGGGGCGGCCGAGCCCCTCCCCCAGCGAGAGTGCCTCGCCCTCGAGCAGCACCCGGGCGAACGCGATCGCGAAGCCGTAGAGCACCAGCGCCAGCCCGTCGTCCAGGGCGACGATCCCTAAGATCGTCGTCGTCAGCGGGCCGCGGGCCCTGTACTCCCAGAGCACGTCCACGGTGGCCGCCGGGGCCGTGGCCGACGCCAAGGCCCCCAGCACGATCCCCAGGGCGGGCTCCCCCGTGTACCACGTGACGAGCAGCGCGACGAGCGCGCAGGCCAGCAGCCCCTCAAGGAGCAGGATGACGATCAGCTGGCGCCCGAAGCGGCGAAAGACGCTCGCTCGAAGCTCGCTCCCCACGAGGAGCCCGATCAGGGCGAGCGCCAGGTCCGTGAGGGGGGCCAGCGCCGTGGCCCGCTCGAGGGGCAGCACCCCCAAGAACGAGTCCCCCAGGACGAGCCCGACGACGATGTAGCCGACGACCCGGGGGACCTTGAGCCGCTGGAAGAGCTTGCCCCCAAAAAGCCCCAGCAGCGCGGCGATCCCGAGCAAAAGCAGCAGGTTCAGGCTGAAGGGGAAGCCCATCCTGCCCCTCCCTCCCCTCCCCCCGGGTGACGGGCTAGCGGGCGATCAGCACGGCCTGGGGCGCGTGGCGCACCACCTCCTCGACCGTGCCCCCGAAGAAGATCTCCAGGAAGCGCCGGTGGCCGTAGGCCCCCAGCGCGATCAGGTCGCACGCCTCCTCCTGGGCGACCTCCAAAACGATCTCGGCGGGGTGGCCCTCCCGCATCCGGGGGTCGAAGCTCACGCCCAGCGCCTCGAGCTTCGCCTTGCCCTCGGCGTACGCGTCGTGGGCGCGGCCGCCCCCGTCGTCGACGGTGAGCAGCACGACCACGGCCTCGTGGCGCTGGGCCCAGTGGGCCGCAATGTGCAAAGCCTTCTGAGCGGGCTCGCTCCCGTCGTAGGCGAGGAGCAGGCGCTTCATCGGGCTCGTCTCGAAGTGGGGCGCGAGCACCGGAACGGGGGCGCGGCACACCACGGCCTCGAACGTCGAGCCCAGGAGCGGCCCGGCCCGCTTGCCCCCGGCGCCGTGCCGCCCCATCACGATCAGGTCGTGCTCTTGAGCCCTCTCGAGGATCACGCGGGGGACGAGCCCCCGGGCCAGCTCCCCCTCGAAGGCCACCCCGGCCCGCCCGCAGCGCTCCGCGGCCCGGGCCAGCACGGCCTCCCCCAGCTCGTTGAGGCGCTTCTCGAACTCCAGCAGCAGGGGAACGACGTCGGGGCCGCCCCGGGGCAGCAGGTCGTAGGGGTCCGTCGCCAGGTAGTACGGGTCCTCGATGAGCCGGGTGTCCAGGACGAAGAGTCCCTGGATTCGCCCGTTCTCCTCGGCTTTCGCGACCTTGATGGCCTGCTCCAGGGCGATCCAGCCGTCCTCGGAGCCGTCCAGCGGAACCAAAGCGCGCTCGAACATGCAAAAGCCCCTTTCCTTTTCGTGCTCGTCCTCGTCTTCGTCCTCGTCTTCGCTTTCGCTTGCGCTTTCGTTTCTATTAAACTCTTACGCCGGTTCCACCCGCGCGGCGCAGGCTTTAAGCTCCGTGATCCCGCAGATCGGGTCGATCGCGTCGTTCGTCAGGAGGTTCGTGGGGCTCTCCGCGTAGTGGAGCGGCATCCAGATCACGCCTTCGTGAATATCCCCGACCTTGGCTTTCACCACCAGCTCCCCGCGACGCGTCTTGACTTTCACCCGATCCCCGGTTTGGACCCCCAGCCTCTCGGCGTCTTGGGGGCTGATCTGCACGAAGTTCTCGGGCTCGCCCTTCCCGGCGCGGGTCCGCCGCGACATCGTCCCCGCGTTGTACTGCAGGAACGTGCGGCCCGTCGTCAAGATGAAGGGATAGTCGTCGTCGGGCTCCTCGGCGGGCGGCTCGTGGTCGACGGCCGTGAGGCGGGCCCGCCCGCCCGCGCGCGGGAAGCGCCCCACGTGCAGCGTGGGCGTCCCGGGGTGATCGTCGGAGGGGCAGGGCCACTGGAGCCCCCGCTCGCGCTCCAGGCGCTCGTAGCTCATCCCGGCGTAGATGGGCACCAGCCTGCGGATCTCCTCGAAGATCTCCTCGGCGTTGTTATAGTGCATCGGGTAGCCCAGCCGCTCGGCCAGCTCACAGAGGATTTGCCCGTCGGGCTTGCTCTCCCCCACGGGCTCGATGGCTTTATGAACGCGCTGGACCCGCCGCTCCGAGTTGACGAACGTGCCGTCTTTCTCGGCGAACGAGGCCGCCGGGAGCACCACGTGGGCGTACTCCATCGTGCGGGTGGGGAAGATGTCCTGTACGATCAGGAGCTCCAGCGATTGCAGGGCTTTCTCAACTTTGCGGAGGTTCCCCTCGCTCAAGGCGACGTCCTCGCCGATGCAGTAGAGCCCCTTGAGCTTCCCCTGCAGCGCCCGGTCCCACATGTGCGAGCAGTACAGGAACATGAACTCGCTGGGGCCGCGGGGGGCGGGCAGCGGGACGCCCCAGGCGTCCTCGAACTTCTTGACGGCCTCCGGGTCGCTCCAGGGCTGGTAGCCGGGGAGCGACTCCGGGCGGACCATGTCCGTGGCGCCCTGGACGTCGTTCTGGCCGCGCAGGGCGTTCAAGCCCCCGCTCTTTGCGCCCAAGTTGCCCGTGATCAGGGCCAGGTTCGCCAAGGCCTGGACGTTGGCCACCCCCGTGCGGTGCTCCGTGATCCCGATGCCGTAGGCGATGCTGGCGGGCTTGTGGGTGGCGTACAGCTCCGCCGCCTCGCGGATCTTCCGCGCGGGGACGCCCACGATCCCCTCCACCCGCTCGGGCGGGTAGCGCTTGACGGTCTCCTGAAAAGCCTCGAAGTTCTCGCAGCGCTCCCGGATGTATTTCTCGTCGTGCAGCTTGTGTTCCAGGATGTGGTGGGCCATCGCGTTGAAGAGCGCCACCTCCGAGCCGGGCTTGACGGCGAGGTGGAGCACGAAGGCCCCAACCCGCTCGGCCTCCTTGACGACCTCGGTCCGGCGCGGGTCGATCACGATGAGCTTTGTCCCGTTGCGCAGGGCGGGCTTCATCCAGACGGACCAGATGATGGGATGCGAGCCCGCGGGGTTGGCCCCCACGACCATGAGCAGCTGGGGTCCGGGCTCCAAGAACTCGCGGATGGAGTTGGACATCGCGCCCGCGCCCAGGACGGCGCTTAAGCCCGTGACGGTGGCCGAGTGGCAGATCCGCTGGCACTGGTCGACGTTGTTCGTCCCGAGCACCGCACGGGCGAACTTCTGGGCCAGATAGTTTTCTTCCA
>JALUUA010000316.1 GCA_027021605.1 Candidatus Bipolaricaulota bacterium
CAAGTGATCTCGTGGGGGAGGGCGAGTTTCGTGTTTTTGGCGTTGGAGTACCTGAGGAGCCACGATCCTCCCCCGAGGACTCTCGTTCGGAAGGGGGTGAGCTAAAACTGGGTACGTTTCAGAGCTTGCCCTCCTTGACACCCCTCTGCAACGTTCCTATAATGCTAGCCCATAGCCGTTGCAAGCCGCAACAGAACCACATTTTCGCGCGAAACGAGGAGATTTGCCCGTGAGCAAGCTGGTGATTGTCGAGTCCCCTACGAAGGCGCGCACCATCGAGCGCTACCTGGGGAAGGGCTTTAAAGTGATGAGTTCCATGGGCCACGTGCGGGACCTCCCCGAGCGGGAGCTCGCCGTGGACATCGAGCACGATTTTGAGCCCAAGCTCATCGTCACGAACAAGAAGGCCGTCGCCCAGCTCAAAAAGGCCGTGGAGAACGCCGAGGTGGTCTATCTGGCCACGGACAACGACCGCGAGGGCGAGGCGATCGCCTATGACCTCTACGAGGTGCTCGATCACAAGAACAAGAAGGGGAAGAAGTACCTGCGGGTGGTCTTCAACGAGATCACGAAGCGCGTGATCTTGGAGGCCATCGAGCAGCCCCGCGAGATCGACCTCAACAAAGTGGAAGCCCAGCGGGCCCGGCGCATCTTGGACCGCCTGGTGGGGTACTTGATCAGCCCCCTCCTCTCGAAGACCCTCTCGGGCAGCAAGTACGAGGGTCTCTCCGCCGGACGGGTCCAGTCCGTTGCCCTCAGGTTGATCTGCGACCGCGAGCTGGAGATCCAGGACTTCGTCCCCCAGGAGTACTGGCTGATCGACGCCAAGCTCCGCGACGGGGGCCAAGAGTTCCTCGCCCGGCTCTCGCGGATCGACGGCAAGAAGCCCGAGATCCCCTCCCAAGAAGAAGCCGAGCGGGTCCGCAAGGAGCTGGAGGAGATCGCCCAAGCCCAGGGCTTCGTCGTCCAAGAGCTCAAGGAGGAGGAGACGAAGCGGGGGCCGCTTCCGCCGTTCATCACGAGCACCCTCCAGCAGGCCGCCTCCTCGATGTTGCGCTTCTCCCCCCAGAAAACGATGCAGATCGCCCAGCAGCTCTACGAGGGCGTCCAGCTCGAGGAGGGGCACGAAGGTTTGATCACCTACATGCGCACGGACTCCTTGCGGGTGGCCGACGAGGCCCGTAAGAGATTAAGGACGTTCGTCAAGGCCCAGTACGGCGAGCGCTATTTATCGCCCAAGGATCGGGTCTACAAGAACAAGAAGGCCGCCCAGGACGCCCACGAGGCCATCCGCCCCACGGACGTAACCCGCACGCCGGACTCCATCAAGCAATATCTCACCCCCGATCAGTACAAGCTCTACAAGCTCATCTGGGAGCGGTTTGTCGCCACCCAGATGGCCGACGCCGTCTACGCCAAGCGCCAAGCTTCTATAAGGGCGGGGAAGTACCTCTTTGAAGCCAAAGGCAGTAAACTCCTCTTCGACGGGTTCCTGAAGGTGTGGCCCATGCCGCCGCTCAAGGACGAGGGCGTGGAGGTCCCCGACCTCCAAAGGGGCGAGCGCCTCACGCTCTTAGAGATTTTAGCCGAGCAGAAATTCACCGAGCCGCCGAAGCGCTACAGCGAGGCGTCCCTGGTGAAAGCTTTAGAGGAGAAGGGGATCGGGCGGCCCAGCACCTACGCCACCATTGTCTCCACCATCCAGGAGCGGGGCTACGTGGTCAAGGAGAAGACGACCCTCCGACCCACCCTTCTGGGCTTCATCGCCACGGACTTTCTCAAAGATTATTTCCCGCTCACTGTGGAGGAGGGCTTCACGGCCCAGATGGAGGAGGAACTCGACAAGATCAGCGAGGGGGAGCGGACCCGTGTCCAGGTGCTGCGGGAGTTCTACGAGCCCCTCTCCAAGCGCTTGGCCCAAGTCCAACAAGAGCTGGGCCAAAAGCGCGTCTTTCAGATCTTGACGGATGTGAACTGCCCCAACTGCGGGGCCGTCATGGAGGTGCGCTTCTGGAAGGGGAAGGCGTTTCTGGGCTGCACCCGCTACCCCGAGTGCAAGACCACCATTGATTTCCCCCGCACCGTGGAGTACGTCTACAAGGGCAAGCGCGTGCTGGTGAGCGAGAAGCTGCAGCTTCATCAAGAGCAGAAGGCCGAGCGCGCCGCTGCGATGCCGCAGAAGACCTGCCCCGAGTGCGGCGCGCCCATGGAACTCAAAGAGGGCCGCTTCGGGCGCTTCTACGGGTGCACGAACTACCCCAAGTGCAAGGTCACGGAGCCCGTCTCCACAGGCGTCCCCTGCCCCCTGTGCGGGCGGGATATTGTCGAAAGATACGCCCGCAGCAAGAAGCGGGTCTTCTATGGGTGCCAGGGCTACCCCGACTGCACGTTCGCCGTAAACGAGCGGCCCGTGAAGCTGTGCCCGAAGTGCGACCAAGGCGTGCTCGTCGAGCGCAAGGAGCAGCTCGTCTGCACGAACAAATCTTGTGGGCACCGCGAGGAGCTCCCCGCGGAGGCAAAGGCGGAAGCCGAAGAAGAGACCGCAGCGACGACGACCGTCTCCCCCAACTAGGGCCATGATCCGGGCAGGGACAGAAGACCCCAAAGCCCGCTTCGAGCGCTACCTCCACGTGAAGAGCGCCTACACGCCCCTGTGGAGCCCCCAAGGGCGTTTGGCCTTCTTAAGCGACATCACGGGCGTCCCCCAGCTCTGGGCGCTCGCCCGACCGGGGGAGTGGCCCGAGGCGCTCACCCACTACTCCGAGCGCATCTCCACCGCCGCCTGCTCCCCCAAGAGCGAGGAGATCGTCTTCGGCATGGACGTCGGGGGCAACGAGCGGGACCAGCTCTTTCATCTGGTGCTCGACCCGGAGGGGCGGATCTTCTGCGAAAAACTCACGGACGCCCCGGAGGCGATTCACACCCTGGGGGGATTCTCGCCCTCCGGAGAGGAGGTCGCCTTTGCGTCCAACCGCCGGGACCCCGCGCAGTTCGACGTCTACACCCTGAATCTGAGAACGGGCGAGGAGCGCCGCGTTTGGGAGAGCGACGGCATGGTCCACGTTCTGGGCTTTTCGCCCGACGGCGCGCAACTCTTGATCGCAAGGGTGCACGCGAGCTTTCACCAGGAGCTGTTCGCTTTGGAGCGGGGCTCGGAGGACCTCAAGCGGCTCACTCCCCCCAAAGAGGCCCGCTTCTTAAACGCCCACTGGGGCCCGGACGGTCACGTTTACGCCCTCACGGACCTCGATCGAGAGTTTTTGGCGCCCATGCGGCTCGATCCCTTCGATCAACGTTTGGAGATCTTGGACGAGACGAACTGGGATGCAGAAACCCTTGCGCTCGCCCCCGACGGGAAAACGCTGGCGTACGCCCTCAACGTCGACGGCTACTCGCAGTTGTGGCTCCTCGACCTCGAGACGGGGGAGAAGTCGCGGGTGGAGGGCCTGCCGCCGGGAGTCGTGGGCCCGCCGCCCGACCCCAAGCCCCTGGAGTTCTCCGTTGATGGCACGAGATTGGCCGTCGCCTTCACGGGGGCGCGCTACAACCCCGACATCTGGGTCTACGATCGCGACACTCGGGGGTGGGAGCGCTGGACCCGCAGCTCGCGGGCGGGCCTGTCGCCCGAGGACTGGGTGGAGCCCGACCTGGTGCGCTACCCCTCCTTCGACGGTCGGGAGATCCCCGCCTATCTCTACCGCCCCCGGGGCGCGAAGAAGGGGCTGCCCATAATCGTCTGGGTCCACGGCGGGCCCGAAGCGCAGTCCCGGCCCCTCTTTAACCCCGTGCTCCAGTACTTCGTGGAGCGGGGCTACGGGGTCTTCGTCCCCAACGTGCGCGGCTCGACGGGCTACGGCAAGACCTACACCCACCTCGACGACGTCGAGAAGCGGATGGACGCCGTCGAGGACCTCAAATACGGAGCCCTGTGGCTGATCGAGCGGGGAATTGCCGACAAAAAGCGCCTGGCGGTCCTCGGCGGGAGCTACGGCGGCTTCATGGTCTTAGCGACGCTTACAACCCACCCGGAGCTTTGGGCCGCCGGGGTCGATATCGTGGGGATCGCCAACTTCGTGACGTTTCTGGAGAACACGGGCCCCTGGCGCCGCAGGCTCCGCGAGGCGGAGTACGGCTCCCTGGAGCGCGATCGGGCACTTTTAGAGAGCATCTCCCCCATCCACCAGGTCGAGAGGATTCGCGCGCCCCTCCTGGTGATCCACGGGGCGAACGACCCGCGGGTCCCCGTGGGGGAAGCCGAGCAGATTGTCTCCCGGCTCCGACAGCGGGGACGGCCCGTGGAGTATTTGCGCTTCGACGACGAGGGGCACGGAATCATAAAGCTTAAAAACAAGCGGATCGCCTACGCGGCGATCGCCGAGTTCCTCGATCGCCATCTCATGCGCTAAACTCTCGGGAACGGGAAGGAGGCTCGCATGAACCCGGACGAGTTCACGATCGTGGTCGAATCCTCCAAGAGCGCGCGGGAAGCCTTGGTTGATCTGTGGAAGGCGGCGCTGGCCGCGGGCTGGGTCGTGGTCGGCGACTACGACCTCACGGGGCTGCTGGCGGGCCGAGGCCGGGACGAGGGGGACGGCAGCGGCGAGGGGGAGGGCGTGGAGATCAAGAGTCTGGACATTTGTCACCCGGAGCTGGCGCGGCCCTTCGTGAAGGCGGAGCTGCGCACGGCGCTCTGTATGCCGTGCAACGTTTTGGTCTGCTCCGAGGGCGGGCGGACCCGCCTGATGGCGATGCGCCCCGGGGTGATGATGCCGCAGCTCTTCTCCGAAGCGACCCAAGCCCTGGGAGACCTCCCCGAGCGGGTGGACCGGGAGCTGGAGCGCATTCTACAACAAGCGGCGTAGCGGGGATGACGGATCACAAGGATCGCGTGCTCAAAGTCTTCACGGAGCGGGCGGATTCCTACATCGCGCACAAGCCCCTCATAGATCAAAAGTCCTATCGCTGGATGCGGGAGCTGGGCCGGGTGGAGCCCCATCACCGGGTGCTTGACGTGGCCACGGGGCCGGGGTTCATCGCGCTGATGTTCGCCGAGCAGGCCCGGTACGTCGTGGGCGTGGACCTCACCCGCGCCCTTCTCGAGAGGGCTCGGGCCCGAGGGCGGGAGCAGGGGGCGCAGAACGCGGGCTTCAACGCGGGCTTCGTGGAGGGGGACGTGGGCTCCCTACCCGTTCACTCGGAAGGCTTTGACGTGGTGGCGTGTCACAAGGCGCTTCACCACTTCCCCGACCCCCGACGGGCCCTTCGGGAGATGCACCGGGCCTTAAAGCCCGGCGGGCGCTTGGTGCTGGGCGATACCCTCTCCTCCGAAGATCCGGAGAAGAGTGCACTGCACGATCGTTTAGAGCGGATGCGCGATCCCTCGCACGTGCGGATGTACCCCCTCTCGGAGCTCAAGGCGATGATCGAGGAGGCGGGCTTCCACATCGAGGACGCTGTGGAGTTCGAGGACGAGCGGGACTTCGACACCTGGATGGCCACGCTCTCGCCCCCGCCGGAGGTGGTTCAGGAGATCCGGGAGATCCTGCGGGCCAGCATCCCCGGGGATCGGACGGGGCAGCGGGTGCGCCTCGAGGGCGACAAGCTCTATTACACCCGCTTCTCCGCGGTGATCGCAGCCGTTCGGGGCGGATGATGTTATCTATGAGCCTAAAAATCCACCGACTCCAAGATCCGGTTTACACGTCCAACGTCTATCTCCTAGAGGCCGAGCGTCCCGTGCTCGTGGACACGGGCGGCGCGCTCAAGGACGCGGTTCTACAGCTTGTTCGCGGCGTTTTGGGGGACAAGCCCCTGGCGGCAATCGTGTTCACCCACGGGCACCCGGACCACATCGGGGACGCGGAGGAGCTCTCCGCTGCCCTGAGGGCGCCCTTGTACATCCACCCCGCGGAGGGCGAGCGGGTTCCGGCGGC
>JALUUA010000317.1 GCA_027021605.1 Candidatus Bipolaricaulota bacterium
GACCCAACGCGTTACGTGCTTGTACCATTCCCGTGTCACATTGGATCACCTCCTGAGGGAAAATTCTCTCACTCCGAGAGCTTGCCCTCAGGAGGTCTCTCTTTCAAAACTGGGTACGTGCCAGCCGTTCCTCTCGTTGAGTTTCCTCCGGCCCGTGTGCTACCATGAGCAGAAGGCTTTTCAACCCGAAAATCCCCTTGTGAGGTGAGATCGATGGGCATTGAGGACATCCGAACGGTGGCGGTGATCGGGGCCGGGACGATGGGCCACGGCATCGCCGAGCTGGCCGCCCTCGCGGGCTACGACGTAAACCTTCGAGACGTCAACGAAGAACTCGTCCAAAAGGGCCTACAGCAGATCGAGTGGAGCCTCAACAAGCTGGCCGAGAAGGGGACCATCTCGCAGGAGAAGGCCCAGGAGGCCCTAAAACGCGTAAAGACCTTCGTCGACCTCAAGGAGGCCGTCCAAAACGCGGACTTCGTGATCGAGGCGGTCCCCGAGATCCTGAAGCTCAAGAAGGAGATCTTCGCCGAGATGGACGAGGCCGCCCCGCCCCACACCATTCTGGCCACGAACACCAGCTCCCTGAGCATCACCCAGATCTCGGAGGCCACAAAGCGCCCCGACAAGGTGGTGGGGATGCACTTCTTCAACCCGCCCGTCAAGATGGCCCTCGTGGAGGTGATCAAGGGGAAGCACACCTCCGAGGAGACGATGCAGACCACCGTGGAACTGGCCAAGAAGATGGGCAAGACCCCCATCCGGGTCGAGAAGGACGTCTTCGGCTTCATCGTCAATCGCGTCCTGGTGGGGCCGTTCATGTTTGAGTCGGCCTGGATCGCCTCCCGCGGCGAGGCCACCATCCAAGAAATCGACAGCCGCATGAAGTACTACGAGGGCTTCCCGATGGGGCCCTTCGAGCTGCAGGACCTCACGGGCATCGACATCGGGTACTACCTCATGAAGGAGGCCGGGATGCCCATCCCGCCCCTTATTGAGGAGAAGGTGAAGGCCAACGAGCTGGGCCGCAAGACGGGCAAGGGGTTTTACAACTATCAGAACGGCGGCGCGGACTACCCCCGCGAAGCGGGTGAAAAGTTTGATCCGCTGCCCATCTACGCCCTGATGGTCAACGAAGCCTGCCACCTCCTGGAGCAGGAGGTCACCAAGCCCGAGGACATCGACCTCGCGGTGCAGCTGGGGGCGGGCTTCCCCGAGGGCATCTTGCGCCGGGCCGATCGGATCGGGCTCGACAAGCTCCTCGCGAAGCTGGAGGAGCTCTATGAGAAGTACGGCGACGAGCGCTATAAGCCCGCGGAACTCCTAAAGCAAATGGTAAAGGAGGGCCGCACGGGCGAGAAGGCCGGGCGCGGCTTCTACTCCTACGAGAAGACCGAGGGCAAGCGGGAGTACAAGGCCCTCATCGTGGAGGTAGACGAGAAGGGCATCGGCTGGATCACCCTCAACCGCCCCCATCGCTTGAACGCGATCAACTCCGAGATGCGCGAGGAGCTCCCCGCGGCTCTACAAGAGATGGCCGAGAACGAGTCCGTGCGTGTCATCGTCATCAAGGGCGCGGGCGAGAAGGCGTTCAGCGCCGGGGCGGACATCACGGAGTTCGCGGGTGGAAAGCCCTATCAGTTCGCGGAGCTGGGGGAGTTCTTCAGCGCCCCGCAGCAGTGCCCCAAGCCCGTGATCGCCGCTATCGACGGCTACGCCCTGGGCGGGGGGCTCGAGCTGGCGCTGGCCTGCGACTTCCGCATCGCCTCGAAGCGCTCGGAGGTGGGCCAGCCCGAAATTCACTTGGGCTTGATCCCCGGCGGCGGGGGGACGCAGCGCCTGGCGCGCCTGGTGGGTCCTGCCCGCGCCAAGGAGCTGGTGATGCTCGGCGAGCGCATCCCCGCCGAGCGGGCGTATGAGTGGGGCATCCTCAACCGAGTGGTGGAGAACGAGAAGTTCGAGGAGGAGGTGCGGGCGTTCGCGGAGAAGCTCGCCGCCGGGCCCCCGATCGCGATCCGCCTGGCCAAGCGCCTGATCGACTGGGGGAGCGAGTCGCCCCTGGAGGCGGCCCTCTTCATGGAGCGCGAGGCGTTCGGCCTGCTGTTCAGCACCGAAGACATGGTCGAGGGGACCACCGCGTTCCTGATGAAGCGCAAGCCGGAGTTCAAGGGGAAGTAGCGTCGGGAAGTAGCGTCGGAGAGTAGCTTAGCTTCGCCCCATCGGCGGAGCAGAGGGGCACCGCTCTCGATCCCGGTGCCCCTCCGCTTTTCCCCCCTTTTCTGTTCCTTCCCTTCGAGTGACCCGGTCGATCTCGGTGTAGGGGATTCTACGATAACCTCTTGTCAAAGCGCGAAACCTGTGCTACACTCTTGAGCTAAGATGAGAGCGGGATGCGAAACCCACTCGAGCAATCGACTCGACAGGAGAGGAGGCCGGGCTACCAATGAGAACGAGCAAGAAGTTCGCTTTGATGCTGGGGGTCCTCCTGCTAGGAGTGGCGGGATTTGCCCTCCCGGCCCTGGGGCAGGGGGATACGACCCAGACGGATTCCGCCAGCCTAGACGACGTCGTGCAAGCCATCCAGGACCTGCCGCTGCCCCCGGACGAGAAGGAGGACCTGGAGGAGGAGCTCCTCGAGGCCATCGAGAACGGGACGCTGACGCCGGAGGCCGCCCTGCAGGTCGTACAAGCCGTCCAGGAGGCGGTCACGCAGGGCTTGGTCGACCCCGAGAAGGCGGAGGAGATGGTGGAGATCGTGATCGGCCTGGTGCAGGCGGGGGTCTCCCTCGAAGAAGCCCTGCAGTTCGCCTTGGGAACGACCGGCGAAGGGCACGATGAGGACGACGGGGACGACGAGGACGGGGACCATCCCGAGGAGGACTCCGAGGAAGACGATGCGGAGGACGACGAACACGACGGCGAGAACGAGCATGACAACGATAATGACAACGACAACGACGACGACGAGGACAGCTCCGAGGACCACTCGGAGGACGAGGACGACTCCGACGACGAGCACGACTCCGGCCGGGGCCCGGGCGACGACGAGGACGACAACGAGGACGAGGACGGGAACGGGGACAACGACGAGGGCCAGGATAACGACAACGACAACGACGACCACGACCAGGACCAGCATCAGGACGACTCCGACGACGAGGAGGACGGGGACAACGATGAGGACCACGAGGAGGACGACGACGAGGACGACGACGAGGACTAACGACGAAGGGTAAAGCTTTTACAACGGGGAGCGAAGGGGCATCGGGGAGGGTCGGCCCGGGTGGGGCTGGGTTGCCCCCTCCGATGCCCTTCGCTTATAAAGGGGGGATGGATGCCCCTCGAGATCTTTTTGGGCTGCTAAGGGCGTTCTTTGACGAAGCGGGTTGGCCTTACGAACCGGAGTTGGACTCCCGCACCCTCACCGTCGTCTTTCAGGCACCGCAGGGGGAGCGCTATCTCCTCGCCCAAGCGCAGGGGGAGGCGCTTTGCCTCTTTACCTCGCTTCTGCCGCTCGAGGTGCCCCGGGATGAGGAGCGGATCGTGGAGCTGTTGCGGTTCCTCAACGAGCTGAACGGGCACCTGGGGCTGGGCACCCTCTACCTCGACGAGGAGGGGGAGAGCGTTCAATTTACCACCGCCGTCGACGCCCGCGACGCGCGGGGGGAGCTTTACTCCAAGCAAGATCTTTTCGCTCTCTTCGAGCGCTCGCTCCTATATAACTTACAGACTCACGAGCGGCTCTATCCCCACATCCAAGCGGTAAGCTCCGGCCGGAGTCGGGAGAAGGCGCTTACCGAGGCCCTCGAAGCCCTCGCCGCTTCCGATTCCGACGCTAAGGGCTGAGTGAAGGAGGTCGCCCACAGCCTTGATGGATGGAGGGCGGGAGGGCCCACTTGACATCCGCACCCCGCATCGGCTAGGGTCAGGCCAGAGCCCTCCGCCTCTGGGGAATCATACCCCCGCGGGAGGGGATTTCCCGTCCCGCGGGGGCATCTCTCTCTTTCTCTTTCTTTTTCTTTCCGGCCGGATCAAAACTCGACGGCTTCGATGGGCTCGGCGGGAGAAGAGACGCGCTTCGTCCTCCCGCCCAGGGTGAGCGCGCTCGTCCCCTCCGGGGTCGTAAGCGCGATCGTGAGCACGAACTCCTGGGGCGGGTTAAGACCTTCGATGGCCAAGTAGTACGTGCCCTCCTGGAGCAGGTTCCCCGCTAGGACGATCGCCTCCGATCCCGAGGGGGAGACGGCCGAGACGTCCGCCACCACCTGCCCCGTCTCCGGGTCGATCCCCACCGGCTCCCCAAAGCGCAGGTGGAGGTTGAGGTCCCCCTCCCCCTCCAGCTCCACAAGAAGGCGCTTTGCCCCCTTGGGAACCTCGATGCGGTACTGCTTAAGGCTTAAGAGCCCTCCCTCCGTCCGCAGATAGCGCGCCAGGGGGGCGGGAAGGTTTGAGGGTACGCCCACTTGCCCGTCGGCCCCTTGGGAGCCGTCCTCGATCTGGGGCAGCAGCCAGGCGGTGATCGCGAACCGCTGGTCGAAGCTCTCGGGGTTCTCCACGACGAACCAGTAGGTGGTCTCGGGCTCCGGGTTGGCAATTACGAGAATTTCCACCCCCCCGGGCGAGAGCGCCGCAAAGTCGCTCACCACCCGGAAGCTCTCCGGGGGCGCGAGGACGGGGACCCCGGCTTTTCCGTAGAGGTCGAGGTTGCCGCCGTCCTCGGACTCCAACAGGACGGCCAGGATCTGGGCCCCCTCCTCGGGGACGGTGACGGAGTACTCCAGGAGGGCTTCCCTCTCCTCGGTCGCGCCCTCGGGCGTCTCCACGGTGAGGGTGCCCCGCGTGAAGCTTCCGGCCTTGACGGAGCCCGTCTGGGGTCGGCCCAGCAGGCCCGTAAGGGCGACCTCCGCGACCGGGGGAATGGCGGCGGGGAGCTCGAGGTCCAGGGGCGGGAAGCGGATGTCGTCGAGCCAGGCGGCGTCCCCACCCACGGAGGTGTCGACGTCCTTGATGTAGATCCACTGGAAGGTGTGCTCGCCCGCGCTTACGGGAAAGCGGGCCTCCTCCCAGGGGATCATGCCCGTCCAGACGTCGATCCGCTCGCCGTCGATGAAGAAGATGAGTCCGTCAAACCCCTCCTCGGACTCGTTCTTGACCCAGAAGGAGATCTCCCCCGCCTCGAGGACGGTGACCGTGAGCGAGAGGAGGCTGCCGCGCAGGTCGTCCCGGGGGGAGAGCCCGGAGCGGACGCAGAACGCCCCGCTGCGGCAGTCCTCGGAGACGACCCGCCAGCCGGGCACCTCCGGGTCCGGGACGAGGTCCCGCGGGTCGGTGACGTTCAGGTTGCTCACCCCGAACGTCTCCCAGGGGAAGGGGCTCTCCTCCAGGGACCCGCTCTCGAAATCCTCGACGAACTCCACGCCCCTCTGGGCCTGGGTCAAAGGGGTAAGGGTAGCGGCCCGCTCGGGCGCATCCCCCTCGGGACCCGAGGGGGAATCGGCCCAGCCCAGGGGGCCGAGCAGCCCGCCCGAGAGGATCACCCCCACCGCAACGCTAAGAGCCCGAACTGTTCTCGCTTCCATCCTCTCCTCCTTGTTGAATGAGTGTTATTGAGATGTATGCCCTCTTCTTGGCTTCTTTAGACAACACAGAGCATATCTTCTATGTGCATTTCTGTCAGGCCCCGCTCTCACCTCCTCCTCTTGTTGGGCTATTTCTTTGGCTCCCGCTTTGGCCTGTGGGTTTCTCCGGCGTCGATGCGGGCCTGCGTCCCCGGCGGGTTGCCCTGATTATAGCCGCCGCCCCGCGGCTTTTGACACGGCCCGCGAATCCCCCGCGCGCAGCAGCCGATCGACCCTCCCTTGGAGGTCCTGGCGGAACTCCTCGGCCAGCGCCCGCCAGTCCTCCTCCGTGAAGCGCCCGTAGTCCGCGG
>JALUUA010000318.1 GCA_027021605.1 Candidatus Bipolaricaulota bacterium
CGAAGGAGTAAGCAACTGTCTCTCATGTCAAGGGCGAAGGACAGGGAGGACGCCAAGGATGACCGTCCTTGAGCATCGTGTTGAGGATCACCAGCAACTTGCGCATGCAGGCCACCAACGCCACCCGCTTCGGCTTACCCGCCTCCCGCAACCGGTGGTAAAAAGCCCGAATCACCGGGTTATGGCGGGTCGCCACCAGGGTGGCCATGTACAGGGCACAGCGCACCCCACTCCGCCCGCCCCAAGTGGTCCGTTGGCCTCGCCGTTGGCCGCTGTCGCGGTTGAGGGGTGCTACCCCCACCAGGGAGGCGATCTGCCGGCGGTTGAGTTCCCCCAGCTCGGGGAGTTCGGCCAAGAGGGTGGCCGCCACCACCGGACCGATCCCGGGGACGCTGAGCAGCAGCTGTTCCTTCTCCCGCCACAGGGGGCTTTGGCGCAGCTGGGCCCCCAGGTCCCCGTCCAGCTCCGAAAGCTCCTCCTCCAGCCAGGCGATGTGGGCCTCAATGCGGGGCCGCAGCGCCTCCGGAGCGGTACGCAGCCGGTTCTTCTCTGCGGTAAGCATCGCTTGGAGCTGCCTTCTTCTGCGGACCCGGGCCTTAAGCAGCCGAGTCTGCTCGTCGGGGAGGGGCCGGGGCTTTGGCCTAACCGCCTCGGCGAAGTGGGCCAACACCTGCGCGTCCAGGGCGTCGGTCTTGGCCAGCTTCCCGGTGGCGCGGGCGAACTCCCGCACCTGGCGGGGGTTGACCACCACCACGGGGAGCCCTTCGGCACCCAAGGCGGCAGCCACCTCCTCGACGAAGCCCCCACCGGCCTCCAGCACGATCGCCTCCAACCCCGAGAGTTTCTTCAACCGACGGATCAGCTCCTCGAGCCCCTCCGGCCGGTGGGGCAGCGTCCAAGTCTCCCCGCTCGGCCGAAGAGCCACGTCCAACCGTTCCTGCGAGACGTCAATCCCGACATAGATCGCGCTCATGCGGATCGACCTCCTTCGTTGCGGAAGGGGAGAGAAGAGACCCGGCCTTGCGGGATGCGGGCTTCCCGAAGGAGCCCCGGCAACTGTTCGGGCTTGAGGGAGAGAAGGGTGCGACGACCCCGCTTACTCACGGTCTTCGGACCGAGGAGGCAACGGTCTATCGCACCCGGAAAGGCCATTCGGCGTTTCATTGTCGGTGAATCGTTCTACTGCTACTCACTCTAAGATACAAGGAGGGCGGA
>JALUUA010000319.1 GCA_027021605.1 Candidatus Bipolaricaulota bacterium
CCTGGACGATCTTGTCCAACGCCCGCTTCGTGGCCTGCACGAGCTCCTGGCGCTTTCGCGCCCGCTCGGCCGCCAGCTGGGGGTTTCGGCACACCACCAGCCGCTCCCCCGGGTACTGCGGGTCGTGGATCTCCCCGAGGTCCCTCTCGTCAAACAGCGACAGTTGCAACGCCCCTCCCTCTCGCAGCTTTCGGATCTGCGACGCCCGAAGCGCGCTGATCCATCCCAGCCCCTCCTTGCCCGACAGCTCCTGCCGAATCCTCGCCTCCGTGATCAGCCCCCGATCCCCCACCCACACCACCCGCCTGAGCCCAAAGCGCTCTCGCACCTTGTCCACCTGGGACGCCAGCGTCTTCGGGTCCGAGGTGTTCCCCTTAAAAACCTCCACCGCCACCGGACATCCCTGACGCGTGCACAAAAGCCCAAAGACGATCTGGAGCTTCCCCTTCTTCCGGTCCCGGCTGTACCCCATCGCCCCCAACTTGCACGTGCGCCCCTCCAGGTAGCTGGACGTCACGTCGTAGAGCACCAGGGCCCCCTCGCTCAGGTGGCGCCGGGCCAGGGCTGCCTCGATCCTCTCCTGGCGCTCCACCAACCAGTCCATCGCCTCGTAGAGCTCGTCTTCGTCCGTGCCCTCTACCCCCAGCTCCACCCCCAACGTGCTCAGCGCCGTCTCCTTACGCAACCCCCGGGCAGTGGCCAGCTTCGAGCGCGGGTCGATCACCCGGGCGACGATCATCGCCACCGCCAGAGCCCTCATCCGGCCCGCGTTCGGATCCATGATGCGCTCCAGCTTCAGGCGTCGCAGCGTCCCCAACACGGCGGCCACGTGCCCGTGGGGGAGGCTGCGGGCAATCTCGAACCCTTGCTCCAGGGACGCGATGGCCACGCCGCCTTTGAGCAGGACACGGAACTGCTCTCGCAGCTCCTCGGGCCAGGGGGTGAGGTTGGCCAGGGTGCGCTTCTTGACCTTGCCGCCTTCGCGGTAGGACTCGCGCAGCAGGTAGCAGGGCGGAGAGTTTCGGTTGGGGACGCGCTCGATATACATGGGTACGCTATGTACCACATCCGTCCTGACGATGCAAGATCAAATAACAATATTACATGGCTACATATCACATCCCCAAAAGAAAGGCAACCCACTGACATCACAGCGGATTGCCCCTGTCTTGGCTTCAGGCCGGGGGGAACTTCGGGCTAAAGGCAACCCCC
>JALUUA010000320.1 GCA_027021605.1 Candidatus Bipolaricaulota bacterium
GATCATCCCTAACCAACCTCGGACTCGCCCCGCAGTCCCACGGCCACAGCTCCGCATTCACCGACCGCCTCCGTCGCCGTCGAGGTCCAGCTCGGGAGCCGGCGCGTTCCTCGGGCGCTTGAGGCGATACGAGAAGGTGCGAATCAGCACGAAGGCCGCGTACCCGATCCCGGCCATGACGTAGAGCTCGCGGTCGGACATGCCCAGGGCCAAATATCTCAAAGCCATCACCACGGCGGCCAGGCCCAGCAGCGCCGGGGTCATGTCGATGAAGCGGACGGGCTCCTTCGCCTCGTCGCCGGCGGGGTCGGGATCCTCCCCGGGGAGCTCCACCCCCAAGCGTTGAAGCAGCTCCCGCTCCGGGCCCCGCAGCCCGTCCGGAGGGCCTTCGAGCACGATCCGGTCCCCGTTGAGGCTTTCGGCCACCAGGGGCTCCAAGTCCGCCGTCGAGGAGCGGGAGAGGTAGTAGAGCGCCTGCCGCTCCGTGCGGACGGGCCGGCCCCGCGTCTCGATCAACTCGCCCAGGTCCAGCCGCCCCTGACGCCACAGCTCCAGCGCCAGACGAACCAGCATCGTCTTGCGGGATCCCGGCCTGAGACCGATCACCCTCCCACCGCCGTTTCTGCGGGTGTGCAGATCCGCCCTCACTTATAAGACACCTCCGAACTGCACACGCACGCCCACGTCAGTAGAGGTCGTAGAAGCCCTGGTCGATCAGCGTCCCGAGGATCGCCAGGCCCAACAGCCACCCGACGATCAGCAGCACGATCTCCCACCACTCCATGCTCATGGGAAAAAGACGAGGGGCCCGACGGGTTCAATCAATCCAGCCGGGCCCCGGCCCTCCGAGCCTCCGGGGGCACCTCGTCCCGCTTCACCCCCTTCCGGCTGTCTTCACGCTCCCCATCAAAACGAAAGCGGGGACATGCTGTAAAGGAAATGGGGGAAAGGCTATGAGGTCGGAGTCGGTTCCTCCCGCGCACTCTCGCCGCGCCGAGGTGCCCGGCTTCTACAGGCTCAGAGGGTAAGGCCCATTATAGCGCCCGCCGGCGGAACGACAAAGCCCCCTCGAACCGCGCCCGGGATCCCGACCCAGCATGGTGACGGGAGCCATCGCCTACCCTAGGCGTAGCTCCCTCACCCCTCCGGCCCGCCATTTGACGAAAGGTAGATTTCGTAAAATCGCTCGAGGAGCGCCACGGCCTGGGCCTCTTGCTCTGCGGTCACCGAGAGGTACGTCTGCGTGGTGTTGAGCGCCGAGTGGCCCAGCAGCTCCTGGATGACCCGCACCGGCACCCCCTGGGCCGAGAGCGTCGTGGCGAAGGTCTTCCGCCAGCTGTGGGTCGTGACTTTCCCAGTGAGACGGCACTCCCGCTTGATCCTCCGCCAGATGTTGTGGACCTCCTGGCGGGTGAGGTGCCCGCCCTTCATGGACCGGAAGAGGGGATCTTGGGGGTGGAGCCGCTCGCGGTGTTGGGCCTTCCAGCGGATGAGCCGCTCGATTGCTTCCCGGGCCGGGCGGTTGAGCGGGATCCTTCGGTGCTTGCCCCCCTTGGTCTTGTAGAGCTCGAGCCACTCCACCACCCGGCGGTACTGCCAGACCTGCCCCACCTTGAGGGCGCAGATCTCGCTTACCCGGAGCCCGCAGTTGATCCCCAGCTCGAAGATGCAGCGGTCCCGCTCCCGGTAGCGGTTCGGGTACTCGCTGGCGAAGTAGGCCCGCACGCGGGCAATCTCTTCGGGTGTGAGGGGTCGCGCTTTCATGTCATAACGTTGCGCTCTATTATAGCCGGGAAGCTCGAGCGACCTTCTCCCCCTGCCTCCGGGCCAGCCCCAAAAGGTCCGTCTCCATCCCCGAGTGCATCACGACGACAAGGGTGCCCAGCCTCAGCCACAGCTCCTTTCCCTTGGCCTTCTCCTCATCGGCCAGGTAGAAGCCCTCCTCGCCCTCAAAATCCGGCACGAGGTCGTAGTCGCTCTGGAAGTCCCCCACCTCGAAGGCTTCTTGGTAAGGCGCGTTCTGCTGCGCCCGGTAGCGGGCCTCTCCCAACCACTTTCGGGCTGACTCGACGGAGCTAAAGCGGAAGAGAGCAATCGAGAGGTCGATCACCTTCTCCGCGCACCCCTCGGGATCCCGGCAGTAGTAACCGCTCCAGGAGGGCACCGGCGGCTCCCCCGGATCCTCCCGCGGCGCCGCCTCCGACGGCCCCTCGCTCACCAGCCTCCAGCCCTCCAGATCCCGCAGCAGGAGCTCCTTTAGGTCCGGCCCCGATTCCGATACCGTCTCAGGGCCCGACGGCGGCCCGGGCCTGCCGGCCGTCTGAGGCGAGGGTGCGGATCCGGGGTTTGCGACGATGAACCAGACCCCCAGGGCCACAGCTCCCAAGAGGAGGAGCACTACGAGGACAACCCAAATTCCGTTCGGCTTCATCCCCACCGCCCCCTTCTACTCGAAGAGGGTCGGCTCCAGACCGAAGGTGACCTCCAAGGTGAGCTTCGCCTCCGGACCCTCCGGGACGATCTTCCTCACCCGGACCTCGTAGCCCGCGGAGACGAGGAGCTGCACGAGCTCGTCGGCCCGTCGGCCAGCCCGCTCGATCGCCCCGCTTCTCCGATCCTCATGAGCCTGGGGACGCCCTTCCCGAGCCCGAACGGTCACCTGTCGTGCCATCTCCGGATCACTCCCTCGCCCGCTGGTGCGGGCAGCGATCCTCCAGCGCCTACACAGCTATCTGGCTCAGGGACGCCCGTCGAGCTAGGGGGAGCGACGACCCCGCACCCGGCGCAGTAGGGCCGCAAGCTCCTCGCCCCGCGCGAGCAGTGCCCCGGGGATCACGCCCAGCAGGTGCAACGCGAGGAACGGCCCAAACGGTGCCTCGCTCTGGGCCCCGTACTTCAGCGCGGCATAAGGGACCCAGACGGCTACGCCCAAGAGGATCAACAACCGACCCCAGTGCTTTCGGTCCCAGGTGCACGCCCGCCCGTTCATCCCTGCACCTTCGCGCGGATGCGGGGTTGAGGCGCGACCTCGATGGAGCGGGCCAGCTCGCCCTCCAAGGCCAGCTCCGTCTCCCCCGCCTTGATCACCACGGCGGGGCTCTTCTGCAGCAGGCGCACCTGCACGCCGGGGGCGAGCCCGTAGGCCAACAGGCGCCTCATATCGGGTTCCCGCAGCCCGTCGAAGCCCAGCAGCCGGGCCTCCGCCCCCGGCGGGAGTTCACCCAGCCAAACCTTCCCTTGGAGAGCCTTCGTCGTGCTCATGGTGACCACCATCGTTGTTGCCTCCTCCGAGGTCTCCTGCTTGGATGGGGCCTGAAACTCCCGCGCCAGGCTGTGATAGCCACACAGGGGGCAGCGCAGGAGACCCAGGCGGCAGCCCCGGGTGAGCGCCCGCAGGGGACAGCCCCGGCAGGCCCGCTCTTGGGCCTGCTCGTCCAGAACCGAACCGCACATCGGGCAGCGCATCGCTCAGCCCCCCAGTCCCAGCGCGCCTTGCACGGCGCGCGCGATCCCGTTCACGATCGCGCCCACAACCACAGCGTAGGGCAGCACGAAGGCCACGATCGCCAAGGCCGTCCGCCAGCCGCGCTCCTTGACGATGACGAGCGTCTGGGCAATACAGGGCACAAAGAGCGTGATCACCACCAAGCTCACGAGCACCTGGACGGTGTCGAGCTGACCGGCCTGCTGCAGGTGGTAGAGCCCCGCGGCCCCGTAGTCCCGGCGGAAGAAGCCCAGGATGAATGCCGCGGCCGCCTCCGGCGGCAACCCCAGCAGCTCCTGGACCACGGGCCGCACCCACCGCTCAAACGCGCTCAAGATGCCCAGCTTGTCGAGCACAAAGAGCGCGAGCGCCCCGAGGACGAACAGGGGCACGACCTCGGTGACGTACCAGACGAGCCGCAGGCGCGTCTTCTCGAGAACGTTGCGGAGGCGGGGACGCCTCAAGGGCGGAAGCTCCGCGATGAACGCGGGGGCGTCGCCCGGAAGCAGCTTGGCCGCCAGACGTCCCACGATCAAGAGCTGCATCCCCACGATCCCCAGCACCCCGACGAGCACCCCGGGCGACGCCGCGGCCGACATCGCTAAGATGACGGCCAGCTGCGCCGAGCAGGGCACCCCCAACGCCAGCAGCAACGTGGCGATGACGCGCTCCTTGCGCGTCTCCAGCACGCGGGTGGTGACCGTGGCCATCGTGTCGCAGCTCAATCCCAGGATCATGGGCAGGACGGCCTGGCCGCTCAAGCCCATCTTTCGGAACAGGCGATGGGCCATCACCGTAAGCCGCGGGAAGTACCCGACGTCCTCCAGAAGCCCGAACGCGAGGAAGAACGCGGTGATGATGGGCAGGATCAGCGCCAAAGAGTACGTCAAGGCAAGGGTGATGAGCCCGAACTCGCCTACGAACAGATCCCGAAGCCAGGCCCATGGCACCGTCCGTTCCACCAGGGCCGTCAGGGCCGGGTTGATGTACTCCCCGAAGAGCGCTTCCTCGAAGAAGCCCACCAGCACCTGAGCCCCAAGCACACCTACGAACTGGTAAACGCCGTAGAGCACGCCCAACAAGACCAGAACCCCCCAGAAGGGGTGGATCGTCCAGCGGGCGAGCCGCTCTGCCCAGCCCTCCTTTTGCTTCGGCTCCCGCTTTTCGGGCGTTGGGGCCGGGGGGAGGAGCCGCGGGAGGACCCGCTCGACCGCCCGGCGGCGGGCGAGCGCGATCGCGTACGCGGGCCTTGGGGCCTCCCCTCGGGCCTCTTGGAGGACCCGTCGAACCCCGGCCCGCTCCCCTGGGTCGGGGACGAGCCGGCTCAGGAGGGCCTCGGCGTCCTCGGGCTCGAGGGCCAACAGGAGGAGGGCCAAGCCCCGCGGCTTAACTCGATCCGTTGCGGCCCGCTCGACGGCCTCGAGGGCGCCCGCGAGCTTCTGGAGGGGGTGCTCGAGGGGGCCATAGTTCACTTTTATGCGGGGGACGGCCGCGCTCGCGATGTGGGCTTTCAAGGCAGAAAGGCCCTCGCCCGTGAGGGCGACCGTCTCCACGACGGGGATGTTCAGCTCCTCTGCCAGCCTGGACGCGAACGAAGGAAGCCCGCGCGCCCGGCGCTCGTCGGCGAAGTTCAGCGCGACGACCACGGGGAGCCCCAGCTCGGCGAGCGGGATCAATGTTTGCAGGGTGAGTTCCGGGTTCTTGGCGTCGGCCACGGCCACGACGGCCCCCACGTCCTCAAAGAGGAGCACGTCGCGGGCCACCCGTTCGTCCCCGCGGGGCGAGGCAAAATCGAGCACGCCGGGGGTGTCCACCACGGCCCAACGCCCGCCCGCCAGCTCCGCGCGGCCCTGAAACACCTCGACGGTGGTGCCGGGGTAGTTCGAGACCGTGGCGTAGGCGCCCGTAAGCCGAGCAAAGAGCGCGCTCTTGCCCACGTTGGGGCGGCCGACCAGCGCCAGGAGCCTCTGGGCTTGGACCTGCTTGCCCTCGCCCCTTTCGCTCTCGGCCTCCAGCGTCGAGGCGCACGCGTGACAGCGGGCCATGGTCCCTTATGCCTCCTTCCCGCTCCGGGTTGCCGCTTGGGAGTCCCAACCCAGGCGAAAACCCTGAGCCCGCACCTCGCGGAGCAGCTCGGCCAACGTGATCGTCTCGAGGAGTCGGCGGAGGCGGCGGTCGACCACCGCCCAGGCCGCGCGGGCCGGACAGCGCTCCTCCTCGACCTCCGCGGCGCAGGGGCCCTCCGCGTCGAGGGCCGGAGCGCCGTCGACGACGTTGCCCCCGGCGGACGGGCGCCGCAGGCAGCGGACCGGGGCCAGGTCCTCGAACGCCTCCAGCACCCGTAAGAGGGAGATCGTCTCGGGGGCTTGGGCGAGCGCGTAGCCGCCGCGGCGGCCCCGTTGAGCCTCTACTATTC
>JALUUA010000321.1 GCA_027021605.1 Candidatus Bipolaricaulota bacterium
CCTCGCAGTCGTGCGAGTACATGTAGACACGATAAGGCCCCGTACGCAAGAGCGTAGGACTCATTTCGCCCGTGAACGATCGTAGGACCAACGGAGAAGCTCGTCAAGCACGGGTCACGGCACCGGGTCGGGTCCGCCGGGGTGCCAGGGGTGGCACTTTAGCACCCTTTTTACGCTGAGCCAGAGGCCCTTCATCACGCCGTGCTTGGCGAGGGCCTGCCGGGCGTACTCCGAGCAGCTGGGGTAAAACCGACACGACGGGGGGAACAGGGGCGAGACGACCCGCTGATAAGCCCGCACCAAAACGACAAGCGCCCGGCGCACCTTTCCCCCGGCCTCCTCCCTCATCTAGGGGGATGGTACGCGGGCGCCCCCGGCCCGTCAAGCGCGCTCCGGCCGCTCCTCTCCCCCGCGCTGCACCGCCCCTCGTTCCGTTCCGAGGTGGATCTTCTCTCGCCTCGCCTCGTCTTGCAGCTGCAGCCGAGCGGGCCGGTCCAGCCCCAAGGGTTCAGATCCCGCTCTTCTCCTTGAGGCGCTCCTCGTCTTTCACGATGATCCGGTAGCGTTTCTTGTCGAGGATGCCCTCGCGGGCCAAGCGGTTGAGCGCGCTTGTGGTATTCTCCCGAGCGCTCCCGATGAGATCCGCAAGCTCCTTGTGGGTGATCTTGAAGTCGATCTGGACCCCCTCGCGGGTCTCGACGCCGTGCTCCTCGATGAGCTTAAGGATCTGGCGCGAGAGCCGCGTGGGGATGTCCTTGAACACAAGATCCTCCAGCTTGCGCTCGATCTCCTGGGTGCGCCTGCCGAACAGCTCCATGACCTCCAGGGCCAGCTCGGGCTTCTCCCGCAACAGCTCGAGGAAGCGGCTCCGCTCGATCTCGTAGATGACGGCGTCTTGGAGCACCTGGGCGAGGAGGTCTCGTTCTTTGCGACCGATGAGCACCATCTCCCCGAAGATCTCCCCCTCCCCCAGGATGGTTAGGGTGAGCTTGCGCCCGCTCTCATCGAGATAGGCCAGCTTCACCTTCCCCGAGTGGATGTAGTAGAGGCTGTCGTCGATGTCGCCGGGCTGGTAGATGACGTCGCCCTTGCGGTAGCGCCGCCCCTGACGGCGGGTGAAGAGGCGCTTGAGCTCCTGGATGAGCCGCTTCTCCTCCGCCGACGGGTTCCCGAAGGACCCCGAGAGGCTGCCGTAGAGATACATTCGGTTCATCTTTGTGGTGGACATGATCGGTACCCCCACTGTAGCGGGAGCCCCGGGGGAGGAGAAGGAACGAAAGGCTTATTGCTAGGGCGATTCCGTGCGTCCCCGAGAAGACCCCGGCGCCTTGGAGGTGACCCCTGCGGCTCCCCTCGGAGGGGACATGCGTCATACTCCCCCGCCGAGGCGGCGGCTCGGGTGGGGATGCGGAACCCGGTGGGAAGGCGCTTTACGCCGGGATCAGGCCCCTCGCAGGCGGCGAAGTTGGAGGAAGCCGACGACGAGGAGGGCCAAACCCAGGACCACGGCGGCGAGCAGGAGGGCCTCCCGGCGGACGGGCAGGCGCCAGCGGGCCACGACCCGCTCCTCGAGGGCGCCCACCCGTTCCCTGAGGTTGCGCACCTGGGCCTCGAGGCGCGCGAGGTCCTCTTGGAGCCGGGCCTGTGCCTGTTCCTGTCCTTGCGCCTGCGGCTGCGCTGCAGCAAGGGCTTCGATCCGCTCCTGCAGGCGCGCAAGTCCCTCGGCGAGCGCCTCGATCTGGGGTGCGAGCGTCCCCGCGATGCGCTCCTCCAGGCGGGCCCCCACGCGCTCGGTCAGGGCCTCCTCGTCGACGGTGGGCGCGGGAAGCGCTTGGATCTCCTCCCGCAGCGCGCGCAGCCCTTCTTCTACCCGGTCCAGGAGCTTCCGCTCGAGGGCCCGCAGCTCCTCGCGGCTTGCCCACTCCTGGGGTTGCGCCCGCAAACGGGTCCTCAGATCGTCCAGCTGTGTGCGCAGTTCCTCGAGGGCCGTCCGGATCTCACCTACAGCGGCCTCCAGCGCGAAGAGGGACTCCTCGACGGCGCTCACCCGTCGGGGGAGGAAGAGCCGCATCGCGAGGGGGCTGGTGGGGACCCCCTGCCGCGGCGGCCCGGCGAACCCCTCCCCCCGCAGGCGCCCCAGCCAGAGCCAGTTCACGGCCGCGTAGAGCGCCGGGGCCGAGAGGAAGCGCCCGTCGGCCACCCGCCACCGCTGCGCGTCGGGGTCAAAGCGCACGGCGGCGACGAGCACCGGCGGCTCGCCCGCCTCCACGAGGCTCGGGACCGGGTCGCCGTCGAACGAGCCCCCCGCCTCCCGCCCCTCGGCGCGCTGCAGCCCCGCGCGCTTGAGGCCCTCCAAAAACCGGGGATACAGGCGCAAAGCCTCCTCCGAGCGGGCGACGTGGATCCGGGCGTGAAAGGCGCCCAACAGCTCGGCCGCGTCCGCCACGGTGAGCTCCCACCGAGGGCTCCCCAGCTCCGAGGGAGGCAGGAAGAGCCCGAGGTCGTCGCGCCAGTACTGCATCAGGAGCTCCCAAGCGCGCTCGGCACCCCGGAGGTACCGCCCCTCCCCCGTGAGCCGATGGGCGTAGGAGAGGGCGCCGACAATCGCGGCGAGATCCCCCACTCCCCCCTTCTCTTCCGTTTCTGCTCCCACCCCGACCTCCACCGCCGGTTCCCGGGGGGAGGGGTAAGCTGTGCTTAAGAGGCGCTCGGCCAGCGCGTCCACGCGACGGACGGCTTGCAACGCGCGCTCCTCCTCTTCGAGGCTTTCTGCGGCGAACGCGTACCACGCGAGCGCCTTGAGGGCCAGCGAGGCATCCCGGACGGAAAGCCCGTCCCAGGGGAGCCCCTCCTCGAGGGTTCGGAAGAGCGCGTCGGCCCGCGCGAGGATCTCGGGGTCTCGGTCCGAGGTGGCCAGGGAGGCCAGGGCCCACAGCCAGGCGATTTGCCCCCGCCAGGGGGGCGGGCCCTCCGCCAGGGGCAGATCCCGCCACCAGCGCAGCGCGTTGTGGTACAACCCATCGGGCCTGCGGAGCTTGCGCTCGGCCCAGTCCGCTGCGGCGCGGGCCATGCCCCGCAGCAGCCTCGCCTCCCGGGCCAGGGTCCGGGAGTCCGTCTGGGCGCGGAGCAGCTGCTCCAGGCGCGCGGCCCAGCCCAGCTCCGCGATCACCGCAAACGCCAGGCCCTCGAGCGAGATCGTCTGCTCCGCCTCCCGGGGGCGCCAGCGCAGGGTCTCCCCCCGGTCCGGGTCCGGCGGCTGCGCGTACTGGGGCAATCCCGAGCGAAACGGGGCCACCAGGGGATAGAAGCCCGGTAGATCCGCCGGGGAGAGGCCCGCGCGCGCCCGCTCCGCAGGCCCCAAGGGAGCCCCCATCCCCGAGAAGAGCAACAGGCTTTCCACGTTGTACAGGGAGTACCAGAGGGACTCCTCGGCAGCTTGCTCCCAGCGGCTGTCCACATCCGGGGCTTGTTGGCCCCGGCCCTCGAATCCCGGCCCCAGCCCCGCGAGGAGCACGAGGAACCCAAGCCCCATGCAAAGGGGAGTCCGCGGCGGTGAACCTCTCGCGCTCATCCCCCTTAGGTTAGGCCGCGCGGGCCCCCCGCGGTAGGAAGCCGATCACCTCCGGGGCTCGTGTGCGGTTTCCCGCGGTTGGCCCGGCCAAGGGCGGTTCGCGTACAATAGCGCGTACCCGAGAGCGATGCAATCGCGAGACGAGAAGGGCTGCAGCCTCCGGACGACCCCGCGGCCGTGGGGGATCGGGACCCTTTGGCTCCTTGCGCTGCTCGGAGGGTTGCTGGCGTTCGCCTCCGAGAGCGCGTGGAACGCCGCTCCCGTCCCTCGCGGGGAGGTCCCGCGGGTGGGGCTGCTGTGGCGCTTGGACGAGGGCGAGGGCTTCTCCGTCGCCGAGGCCCGGGGGAGGACGCCTCCGGGCCAAATCTGCGGAGCCCGCTGGGTTCCCGGGCCGGGCGGCCGCGGAGCCGCGCTGCGATTTGACGGCATAGACGACTTCGTCGTCTTCCCCTCCTCGCCCGCCCTCAGCCCCCGCCGCGCCCTCACCCTCGCCCTCTGGGTCTATTTGGAGAGGCTCCCCGACATCCCGTGGCGGAACGACTTCCGGTTCGTCCTGGGGAAGTCCAGCCTGCGAGCGTACAGCCTCGTGCTGGAACGGGACGGGACGCTCAACGCCTCCGTCTACGTAGGGGGCCGCCGGCAGAGCCTGCGGACCCGGGAGCCCCTGCCCCTGCGGGAGTGGGTCCACGTGGCGTTCACCTACGACGGAGCGTCAGGCCGGGGACGCCTCTATCTCGACGGCGCCCTCGCGGCGGAGGGGCAGGGCGCCCGCGGGGACCTCGACGCCAACGACAAGCCCCTCGTGCTGGGATCGGCCCTCTTCCACAACCTGGGGGACGTCGGCGGGGGGATTCGCTCCTTCCCCGGCGCACTGGACGAGCTGCGCGTCCTCCCCTGGGCCCTCTTGCCCCCCGAGGTCGAACGGCTCGCCGGGCGACGGGCCCTCGACCCCGCGCGCTCGTCCCGGAACCCGCCGCCCCCGCCGCCGAGTCGGCTCCTCGTGCGGGCCACCCTCGACGGGCAGCCCGTGCTGGCCCAGGTGATCGTGCGCCCGGAAGGGGCGAGCGAGGACTGCCCCGAGGCTTTCTACACGCACCGGCCCCTCGACCCCGAGCCCGTGGGCACCTCCCCCCGACCGCGTCCGCGGCTTTACGGGGACGGCGGCCCGGGCTTGGGCACGAGCACGGATACGGGCACGGGAGACGTCCTCCTCCCCCCGGGGGAGGCGCTCGTCTCCGTGGACGTGGGCGGGGGCTTTACGGGGCTCCCCGTGGCGCGCCGGGTGCGCCTCGAGCCCGGCGGGACGACCGTCCTCTCCGTCGACCTTAAGCGGCAATTCGACCCGCGGGAGCGGGGGTACTTCGCCGCGGACCTCCACGTCCACACCCGCGCCAGCGCGGATGGGGTCACGCCCGTGGAGACCCTCGTGTGGGCCCAGGCCGCCGCCGACCTGGACCTGGCCGTCCTCAGCGACCACAACACCGCCGTGGGGCACCTCCCCTTCCTCGAAGTCGCCGAGCGCCGGGGGATGCCCTACCTCCTCAGCGAGGAGGTCACCACGAGCGCCTGGGGGCACTTTAACCCCTTCTCCCTCGATCCCGGGCAGGGCATCACGGTCTCCCGGGAGAAGGTCCCGCGCGAGTACTTCCAAGAGGCCCGCGCAAAGGGAGCCACGCTCATCCAAGTGAACCACCCCCTCTGGGGCGGCGGGCAGGGGTACTTCACCCGCATGGACGAGCCCGAGTTCGACTGGGGCTTTCAGCTCGTCGAGGTGATCAACGGCTTCGACGGGAGGGTGAGCGACACAGACCGCAAGGCGATCGAAGCCCTCTTCGCCCTCTGGTCCCAGGGGCGGCGGGTCGTCGCCACCGCGGGCTCCGATGACCACAACGCGGACAAGCCCACCGCCCGGGTGGGCACCCCCCGGACCTACGCCTACGTCGGGCTTCCGGAGGGGGAGCCCCTGACGGCGGAGCGCTGGCTGGAGGCCCTCGCCCGGGGCCGGGCGTTTGTGACCACGGGGCCCCTGGTGTACCTTACGGTTACGGCTGCAGCTGGGGTGGAAGGGGAAGCGGGGGGCAAGCCCCGGACCCGGCCGGGGCCGGGCGCCCGACTCCCCCTCGGGCCCGGGGAGACCCTCACGCTGCGGGCGGAGGTCGAAAGCGTAAGGGAGCTTCGGTCCCTCTCCCTCTGGCACAACGGCCGGGTCGTCCGGACGTACCCGTTGGAGGGGAGGCGGGCGAGCGTCGAGTGGTCGGGCCGAGCCCGGGCCGGCTGGTACGCCGTCACCGTCGAGTCGGAAGGGGGAGGCTTCGC
>JALUUA010000322.1 GCA_027021605.1 Candidatus Bipolaricaulota bacterium
AGCATTCCTCAGCGCATCCGGGGGAACCCTCAGCTGCTGGAGGAGCACGCCCGGGTCTACTTTCAGCTTCTCGAGGAGATCGCCGCCCGAGGCGACCCGATCGATCTGGTGGTGCTCCCGGAGTCGATCCTGCCCACGCTCGTCCTCGACGACCCCCGAGTGCTCGCCCCCTTGAAGGACTGGGCGGCCCGGCAGGGCGCGACGCTCCTGTTTGGGACCTACGTCGCCGACGGGGAGGACATCTTGAACGGCGCGGCGGCCCTCTCCCCCGGGGGCGAGGTGCTCGGCACCTACGCCAAGGTGCAGCTCGTGCCCTTCAGCACGGAGTACTTCCCGGGGGCCGCCCTCCTCGAGAAGCTGGGGATCACGCGCTTCCTCCCCGTGGGGACGCGGCTGGGGTTGCTCACGCCCGGCTCGGGGTTTGCGCCCCTGCCCACCCCCTGGGGTGGGGTGGCGACGCCCATCTGCTTCGAGTCGATCTTCCCCCGTATCACCCGGCAGTTCGTCCGCAACGGGGCCGAGCTGATCGTCACCGTCACCAACGACGCCTGGTTCAAGCGCACCTGGGCGCTGGAGCAGCACTTCGCCAAGGGGGTCTTTCGGGCCGTGGAGACCGGGCGCTACTTCGTCCAGGCGGCCAACACAGGGATCTCCGGGATCGTCGATCCGCGGGGGCGCGTGTTGGCCCAGACGGAAAAGGACGAGCGCACGGTGCTTGGGGGCACCGTGCGCCTGCAGGAGGGGCGTACGCCCTTCGTGCGCTACGGGGATGGGTTCGTCTACGTCCTCGTGTTCTCCCTCCTCACGCTTGGGCTCCTCACGGTCCGCGGTCCGACCCCCGAAGGGAAGCGGGCTGAACGTTAAAGAACCCCACGGTCGTAAGCGGCCCCGTCACGGCCAGGGTGTCCGGGTTCAGCTTGTAGATTTGCAGGTCCCCGTCGCGGTCGGAGACGAAGGCGATCTCGCCGCCCGGGAGCCAGAAGGGGCTGAAGTCGTTGCCGGAGTGGGTGGTAACCTGGGCCAGGCCCGTCCCGTCGGCGTTGATCGTGAAGAGGTCGAAGTTGCCGTTTCGGTCCGACGCGAAGACGATCTTCGTCCCGTCCGGGCTCCAGGAGATCCCGCCGCGGAAGATCGGGGCCGGATTGGCGAAGAGCCCCCCGAAGGTGTCGAGGAAGTCCCCGCGGAACCCGTCCGCGCCCGCGTCCGTCGTAAGCTGGGTAAGCCCCGTCCCGTCCGGGCGGATCTTGTAGACCTCAAAGTCCCCATCGCGGTCCGAGGCGAACGCGATCCACTCCCCATCGGGCGACCAGGCGGGGGCCAGGGCGTGGCTTCCGGCCTCCACGAAAAGCGCCGTCATCTGGTTCGTGGAGAGATCGTAGAGGTAGAGCCCGTAGGCCGTCCCCAGGTGGTCCTTGTCGGAGGCGAAGACGATCTGCGTGCGGTCCGGGGACCAGCTGGGCTGGACCTCGTGGCTCATCGTCTGCGTCGGCGTGAGGTTGATGGGGAGCGTCCCGTCCGGCTCGGAGATGAACAGGTCAAAGGAGCAGTCGGGGCAGTTCCCCAGCGTGGAGCGCACGGATGAGAAGGCCAAGCGATCCCGCCCGTTGGGCGCCAAGGCCGGGAACATGTCGGGGCCCAAGGTATCCGTGACCTGAGCCGGGTTGCTCCCGTCCGTGTCCATGCGGAAGATCTCCAGGTCCATCGTCCGGTCGGAGGCGAAGTAGATGCTGGACGACCCCACGGTGATCACCAGGGCGTCGCTGTCCCGCTTGCCCAGGTTGTCCGTGACGGTGAGCACCACCAGGTAGGTCCCCTCAGCGGTGAACTCGTACGAGGCGGTCTGCGTCGTGGCGTCCGGGGTGCCGTCGCCGTCGAAGTCCCACTCGAACGAGGCAATCGTCCCGTCCGGGTCATAAGAGGCGCTCCCGTCGAACTGCACCGTGAGGGGGGCCTCCCCCGAGGTGGGGGAGGCGTCGGCGATGGCCACCGGCGGCTGGTTCACGAACGCCGGACAGCCCGCCAGCCCAACCGTCAAACCGCCCAACGCGAACAGCGTAAGGACCCTCTGTCCCAACCGGTTCACCGTCCCCCGTCTCTTTCGCTTTCGGCTTCGGCGCTCTTCGTTCTCAAAAATCCCCATAGATCCTCCTTGCTCCGCTCTCGGCATCCCTCCGTCTCCGTGTCGTGACATTCAAGCAGAACGCGATGAGTTCACCGGTCGGTGTGCGTTCACAGGGTAGGAACTCCGGCCCATTCCCCCAAGGACCGCCGTTCTCGCCCGCCCTCCGCTTTGTCTACCCGGGGGACGACAGCGGTCCCCTCGCCCCCGGCCCCCCCGTCCCGCTACACTCGGGGTGAAACTTTCGAGGGGGGTGCGGTGTACATGGCCTCGACCGACGAAGGGACAGACGGGGAAAGGAACCGCGATGGGTGAGGGAGAACTTCGGCTGGTTCAGCAGGCGCTCCAAGGCGACCTCAACGCTTGGGGGGAGATCGTGAGACGCTACAAATCCGCCGTCTACGGGGTGGCCCTCGGGATCCTGGGCAACCCCGCCGACGCCGAGGACGCCGTCCAAGACGCCTTCATCCGCGCGTATGAGAACCTACACCGCTATGATCTCAAGCGGAAGTTCAGCACGTGGCTCTTTACGGTCACGGCCAATCTCTGCAAGAACAAGCTGCGCCGGGAGCGCTTCTTCGCCCCGCTTAAGGGGCTCTCCCAGGTCCGGGGCGGGGAGGACCCCGCCGAGACGGTGGCGCGCGAGGAGCGCTGCTCCTTGGTGCAAGAGGCGCTCCGGGAGCTCGATGAGAAATACCGAGCGCCCCTGGTGTTGCGATACTACGGCGACCTCGACTACAAGGAGATCGCCGAGGCCCTGGGGATCCCCGAGGGCACCGTAAAGACCCGCATCCACCGGGGGAAGCAAGCGCTCAAGCGCCGGTTGGAAGCGAAAGGGGTGACGGACCATGCGCGATGAGCGGTATCGAGGGATTCCTGCAGAACCCGACCTTGACCTTGACCTTGAGCGCGACCTTGAGGAGGACGAGGTCGCCCGTTTCCTGCGGGAGGGGTTGGCGTACGAAGCCTCCCGGGGGGCGGAGCGGCTGGCGGGCCTGGAGCTGCGCGTGGTGCGCGCGCTCGAGGAGTGCCGCGCCCGCGCCCGCCGTAGCCCCGTCCGACGCCTCCTCGAGATCTTCGAGGGGCTTCGGGTTCCGAGGCCCGCGCGGGCGCTGGCGGCCGCGGCGGCGGCCCTGGCGATCTTCGCCTTGGGGTTCTGGGTGGGCTCGGGGACGGGCGACCCGTTCGTGGCCGAGCGGGGCGTCGAGTTCGTGATCTACCACCCCGAGGCCCAACAGGTCTCGCTGGCGATCAGCTATCCCGTCGAGGGCCGCCCCGAGTGGCAGGACATCCCCATGAAGAAGCGGGACGGCCTCTGGTACATCAGCCTCCAGCTGCCGCCCGGGACGTACGAGTACGGCTTCAAGATCGACGGCGAGTGGTGGGCCTACGACCCCGCCGCCGACTACCTCGTAAGAAGCGCGGACAACACCGTAAACGCCGTGCGCGAGATCCGCGTCGGCGGCTCCGAGCGGAGGGATACCTCATGAGGATGAGGGTCGGGATTGCCCAGCGGAAGGCGTATGCCCCAATCGGGCTCCGAAGGCTCGTCGGGGGGCTTGCAGCCGTCGCGCTGCTGATCGGGCCGTTCGGGTTGTCCGCGGGCGCCCAGCCCGACGCTCAGCCCTCGGCCCAGGACGTCTGCAGCGCGATCCAGGAGCTGCCCCTCTCCGGGGGAGCGAAGGAGGCCCTCTGCCGGGACTTCCAGGCCGGGATCGCCCGGGGGCACCTCCGGCCGGAGCGGGCCCTGCAGTTCATCCGGGAGGTGGGGGCCCGGATCACGGACGAGAGCCGCTCCACAGCCGAGGGGCTGCTCGCGCTCGTGGGGCGCACCGTAAACCCGGCCACGGGGGACCTGCCCGCGGAGGTGCTCATCCGCCGGTCGTTCGAGGTCTTCAGCCGGGAGGAGGCGCCCGAGGAGGCGTTGAGCACGGCGCTGCACGAGGCCACGGCCCTGCAGCGGGCCCTTGGGAGCGTGGCCGCGGTCTACCGCGGGCTGGGGATCTTCCTGGAGCCCAACGTCTCCGAGAAGACCCTCGAAACCGCGCAGGGGGCCGTGCAGCTCACGGTTCCCCGGGTGGACACCGTGATCACGGCCACCGTGGTCGCCCTCGATCGCTTCGAGCGGCGGCTCGACCGGCGGCTGGACGACACCCAGGGCATGAAGGCGGAGGTGATGAAGGAGCTTCGGGCCCCCTCGTTCTACGGGGCCCAGGCCCTCCCGGAAGAGCTGGTGGCGTACATCGACGCCCAGACCGACGGTCGGGAGTGGGCGCCCATCGTAAGACAGCTGGCCGCGGACCGCGGACGGAATTCCTAACGAATCCCAAAGGAGGGATCGCCATGAGAGCGAAGAACACGAGGCTTCTGAGCGCCGTAGGGCTCCTGCTGGCGCTCTTGGTCGGATTCGGCTACGCGGGGTACACCCAGGCCCCCCAAGGGGTGGTGGTGGTGCCCCCGTCGGACCAGATCCAAGTGGACATCAGCTTGCCCAAGAACGTCTACCAAGTGGGCGAGGAGATCCAGATCTTCATCGAGACGAGCGCCCCGAACGCCACCCACGTCTACCTCAACGTGGTGGACATCGACGCCGCGGGGCGATGCACCCTCATCTTCCCCAACGCCTTCAGCCCCAATCCCCTGGTGCCCGTGGGGCCGTTCGTGATCCCCGACAACCCGAGCTTGTATCGCCTGCGGGTCGTGCCCCCGGAGGGGACGGAGTACCTCCAAGCCTTTGCCAGCCTCGACCCCCTGGACCTGCGCCAGCTCTTTAACGCGCCGAGCACCTCGGGGACGCCGTTCCCGACGCTGTGCACCAACCCGGCGGACTTCGCCCAGCAGGTCCAGGGCGCGATCGCCCAGGGCGTGATCGCCGAGGCCCGCTTCGCCACCGACTGGGTGGCCTTCCAGGTCGTGGGGCAGGGGCCGCCGCCCCCGCCGGCCAACCGCCCGCCCGTGGCCCAGTTCACCGTGACCCCGGCCACCCCGCTCGTGGGGCAGCCCGTCAGCTTCACCTCCACCTCGTTTGACCCCGACCCGGGCGACTTCATCGTCCAGCACCTCTGGAACTTCGGCGACGGCACGATCGCCCAGGGCGCGACGGTCTTCCACTCCTACGCCGCCCCCGGGACCTACCAAGTCACCCTCACGGTGACGGACAACCGCGGGGCCTCCTCCACCGCCGTCCAGACGATCACCGTGCTGGGGACGCAGCCCCCGCCGCCGCCCACCCAGCTCGGCTTTTACGTCACCCCGGTGGACGACACCCGCTTCCGCATCACCGTGCAGGGCGACCCGAGCTGGTTCACGGACCACCCCTATCAGATCTTCCTGGAGACGGACGGGGCGTTCGTGAGCATCGAGCAGCAGATCGCGGGCAACGTCGCGCCCCAAGGGGTCGTCCCCGTGCCCGCCAACCAGCAGACGCTGCAGCTCAGCGGCGCGATCCGCTCCGGGCGGATCGACTACATCATCGGGGTCTCGCCCAACACCACCAAGGTCAAGTTCGACCTGCGGCTCGACATCAACGGGGACGGGATCCTCGAGCGGCGGACGGATTTCGTGTACCTGGGAAGCCAGCTGCGCCACCCGCCGTCCAACCCCTTTGTGATCGCGTTCTCGCCGGGCCAGATCACCCTCGAGGTCCAGGTCTGTCTCGTGCTCGTGGACGTGCCCGGCTTCCAGTTCATCATCTGCTTCCGCTTCGGAACCTGGTAGCGGGGACGGCAGCGGGGACACGAAAAGGGGGGGAGCCCA
>JALUUA010000323.1 GCA_027021605.1 Candidatus Bipolaricaulota bacterium
GCTCGGGACATGGGGGCCTCCGTGGTGTTGATCCACGGCCCGACGCAGCTGGACCCGCCTGCGGGTGTGGACGTTGTGCGAGTGGAGAGCGCCGAGGAGATGCTTAAGGCCGTGCTGGAGCAGGCTCCTGAGTGCGACTGGGTCTTGATGGCCGCCGCGGTGGCGGACTGGCGACCGAAGCGTCCCCTCGATCAAAAACCCAGCAAGCTTTCGACGCAGACCCTCACGTTGGAGCTGGAGCGCACGCCCGATATCCTGCAGGAGCTGAGCACCAAACTGAAGCGAAGGCGCAAGCGCCCCCTGCTGGTGGGGTTTGCCGCCGAGACGGGCGACGTCGTCGCCAAAGCCAAGGCCAAGCTCCGGAAGAAGGGCTTAGATGCGATCGTGGCCAACGACATCTCCCAAGAGGGCGCGGGCCCGGAGGTGGACACCAACATTGTGACCCTCATATTCAAAGACGGCCGCAGCGAGAAACTCCCCAAGATGCCCAAGCGCGAGCTGGCACGGGAGATCCTCAAAAAACTCGCACGGCGAAGGGATTAGCGTCTCACCGAAAGGAAGCGCTTTCTTGTCGTAGTGCATCCAAAGGGATAGACTCCTCCTGTGGCAGCAGCGGCGATTCGCGAGGGTGGTATTCGCTTTCACGTCTGGCCGAACGATCATCCGCCGCCGCACGTGCACGTGTTCGTGGAGGGCGAGGAAGTCCGAATTAACTTGCTTACGGATGCGTTCATGGACGAGCCGCCGCCGGGAAAGCGCCGCGCGATCTTGCGAGCCTACCACAAGCATCGGGAAGCGCTTCTCGATTTGTGGAAACGCTACGAAGCGCAGAGGTGAACCTTATGGCACAAGCCGTCAAGCTGAAGGATGCCTACAAGATGATGACCGAGGTCTGGGTGGACGAGGAGCGCCGCGTCCTCGGAGTGCGGTTCGCCGACGGCGTACAGGGGGAAATTCCCCTTCAAGAGCTAAAGCATGCAGAGAAGCTCGACCTTCGACGGGTAGAGCTTCCGAACCCCTACGTGGTATTTCTGGGGGTGCAGGGGGAGGAAGAGCCTGTGGGGATTCCCTGGGATTTCGCCCGCTTCTACTGCGATCCCAAATATGCGGAGAAGGTTCGGCAAGGACAAGGCCGGGAGCGTCGGGCTCTAGCCCAAAACGTAAAACGCTTGCGCTCGCAGCGGGGGTGGACCCAAAGGGAGCTGGCCCGGCGTTCCCGTGTGAGTCGCATCACGATCAGCCGCATCGAGAACGAGAACGAACCCGCCCCCCGTGTCGAGACCTTGGAGAGGTTGGCAGAAGCCTTTGGCGTGAGCCTGGCGGAGCTGTTCCGGGATTCTGCGGAATAGCTACTCCAACAGCGCTTCCGCGAACTCGCGGGCCCGAAACTCCCGCAGGTCCTCGGCGGACTCCCCCACCCCGATGAACTTGATGGGGATCCCCAGCTCCTTGGCGATGGGGATGATCACGCCGCCCTTGGCCGTCCCGTCGAGCTTGGTGATCACCAAGCCCGTGAGCGGCACGGCCTCGTGAAACGTTTTCGCTTGGGCGAGCGCGTTCTGTCCGATGGTGGCATCTAAGACCAATAGGCGCTCGTCGATCTCGCGCCCCAAGCGCTTTTCCACCACCCGCTTGATTTTTTTGAGCTCCTCCATGAGGTTGTACTTCGTGTGCAGCCGCCCCGCCGTGTCGATAAGCACGACGTCTTGATTGTGCTTGAGGGCGTGATCCACGGCGTCGTAGGCGACAGCCCCGGGGTCCGCGCCCGCTTGGTGCTTGATGAGCTTGGCCCCCACGCGCTCGGCCCAGATCTCCAGCTGCTCGATCGCCGCGGCCCGGAAGGTGTCCCCGGCGGCCAACACCACCGAGCGCCCCTGCTCCCGCAAGCGTTGCGCGATCTTGGCGATGCTCGTCGTCTTCCCCGAGCCGTTTACGCCCAACACCAAGATCACTGTGGGCTGCCCGTCCGCCCGGAGCTGCAGCGAGCCCTCGGCGGGCTCCAGGATCTCGATCAAAATCTCTTTGAGCCACCGGAAGACGACCCCCGCGTCCTCGGACTGCGCCCGCTCCCTGCGGGCGCGCTCCCGCAGGCGGTCTAAGATCTCGAGCGTCGCCTCCACCCCGAGGTCCGCTCCGATGAGGATCTCCTCCAAATCTTCCAGAAGCTCCTCGTCGAGCCTGCGGCCCTGGAGCACCGAGGTGATCTGCTCTTTGAGTCGATCGTGGGTCTTCTTTAAGCCCTGCTTGAGCCTCTCAAACCAGCGCATCGCGAATCACATCTTCTCCGGGGCCTTCAGGCCCAGGAGCTCCAGTCCCTTCTTGAGCACGGTCTTGGCCGCGCCGACCAGTGCGATCCGGGCGCGCTCGATCTCCGGGGGCTCCCCCAGCACCCGGCACGAGTCGTAAAACTTGTTGATCGCCAGCGCGAGATCGTAGAGGTAGTCGGACAGCAAGAACGGGTCGTACTCCTGCGCGGCAGCCTGCACCCGCGCGGGGAACTGCTCGAGCTTTTTCGCCAGCGCGACCTCTTGGGGCTGAGTGAGTGCGCTGTAGTCAGGGTCCTGAGGGATCTCGCCTTCGTATTTGCGAAGCACCCCCGCCAGCCGGGCGTGCGTGTACTGCAGATAGGGGCCGCTTCGGCCCTCGAAGCTGAGCACCTCGTCCCAGCGGAAGTTGATGTTCTGCAGCCGGGAGCGGCTCAAGTTCGCGTAGACGATCGCCCCCACGCCCACGTCTTGGGCCACTTGCTCCTTCTCCTCGTCGGAGAGTTCCGTCTTCTTCTCGGCTTCCTCGATGATTCTCCGGATGCGCTCGACGGCTTGTTTGAGCACGTCCTCGAAGAAGACGACCCGCCCGGCGCGGGTGCTCATCCGCTGCTCCTCGATGAGCACCACCCCGAAGGCCACGTGCACCAAGTCCTTGGCCCAGGGGTAGCCCATCTTCTCCAGGGCCTTAAAGAGCTGCTTGAAGTGCAGGGATTGCCCCGCGTCCACCACGTAGAGCTTCTTGTGAAATTGATATTTCTCGTAGTGGTAGATCGCCGCGGCCAGGTCCCGCGTGGCGTAGAGGGTCGTCCCGTCGCTCTTGCGCAGCAGCAGCGGGGGCTCCTCTTTGCCCTCGTCGCCCTCTTCGTCGAGGGGCACGATGACGGCTCCCCGGCTCTCCTTGGCGATCCCCTTCTCCAGCAGCTCCTGGATGAGGGGGCCGGTCATGTCCCGATAGGCGCTCTCGCCGCGGACCTCCTCGAACTCGATGCCCAAAATCTCATAGTAGTGCTGAAAGACCCGCCAGCTCACGTCCACGAACCACTGCCACAGCTCCAACGCCTCGGGGTCGCCCTCCTCTAAGCGCTTGAACCACGCCCGGCCCTCGTCCTCCAGCGCGGGATCTTTTTTCGCTTCCTCGTGAAAGCGCACGTAGAGCCGGAAGAGTTCGTAGACGTTGTCTTTCTCGACCCGCTCCCGCGAGCCCCAGCGCTTATACGCCGCAATGAGCGCCCCAAACTGCGTCCCCCAGTCCCCCAGGTGGTTGACGCCAATCACGCGATAGCCCAGGTGCTCATAGATCTTCTTGAGGGAGTGGCCCAGCACGGTCGTGCGCATGTGGGCGATCGTGAAGGGTCGGGCGATGTTGGGGGAGGAATAGTCGATGACGATCGTCTTGCCCTGGCCCTCGTCGCTTCCGCCGTAGCGCTCGCCCTCTTTCAAAACTGTTCCCAAGATGTGCCGAAGGAGCCGGGGGCGGTCCACGGTGAGGTTCACATAAGGTCCGGCGGCCTCGGCCCGCTCCACGGAGGGGAGCTGCTCCAGCGCAGGGGCGAGCTCCGCGGCGATCTCCTGGGGGGAGCGCCGGAGTTCCTTCGCAAACGCAAAGCAGGGGATGGTGTAATCCCCCAGGGACTCATCGCGCGGCGGGGCGAGAACGCCTTCCACCCGGGCGGCGGGGACGTTCAGAAAGTCCGCGGCCCGCTCGGCGATCTCGCGGACGATGGGGTTCATCTTCGGGTCATTACGGAGCCGAGGGCTTGTGCTCGACGAGGATGCGCACGCCGGTGCGCTCCTGGCCGTCGACCTCGACCTCGATGAAGCCGGGGGTCATGATGAGGTCCTGCCCCTGGCGTTCGAGGATGCGCCGGGCGATCGCCACGGCTTTTACGGCCTGGTTGACCGCCCCGGCCCCGATGGCGTGGGCCTCCACCTGGGGGGCCTTGCGCAGGGCCCCGATGATCGCCCGGGCGACGGAGTTGGGATTCGACGACGCTGCGACCTTGAGGACTTCCACTGACCTCAACCTCCCCTTTTCCTGCTGTGCTGTGTGAGTGACCTGCGTCGGGTTAGCGATCCCGTTCGATGACGAAGTCGAAGCCCTGAAACAATACCGCCTTGAGCGGGGAGTCTGCAAGCCAGCCGAGCAACCCCTTGGCCTCCTCGACGAGTGCGCGGGCCCGCGCGGCGAACGCCTCCCGAATCCCCAAGCGCTCCATTTCGGTCCGAAGTTCCTCCCTTTGCTCCTCCTCCAGGGGCCCCCGGAGGAGTTCTAGGAGCCGCGGGTCGCCGGAGCGCTCCACGAGGCGGATGTACGGCCACGTAAGCCATCCCCCCCGCTGGTCGATCCCGCGGGGCTTCCCCAGCGCCTCGTCCCCGAAGACGTCCAGGAGATCGTCGATCATCTGGTAGGCCATCCCCAGGAGCAACCCGGCCCTCTCAATCGAGATCAAGCGATCTTCGGGGAGGTCGGGGTCCCCGCAGAGGGCCCCCACGGCGCAGGCAGCCCGGATGAGCGCCCCCGTCTTGCCCCGGATCACCCGCTCGTACTCCTCTTCCGTGGGGACCCGGCCGCGGAGGCTCTCCTGCAAGAGCTCGCCCTCGAGCACCTCCTCGACGGCCTCAATAATCCTCTCACGGATGGCGAAGGGCTGCGGATTGAGGAGTCGAAACGCCCGGGAGAAGATGAAATCCCCCTCCAGGACGGCGATCTGGCTCCCGGAGAGCTTCCAGAGGGAGGCCCGCCCGCGCCGCTCGGGGGCTTCGTCCAACACATCGTCGTGGGCCAGCGTGGCCAGATGAATCATCTCCACCACGGCGGCCAGCTCCACGGCGTCCTCCCTCTCCCCCTTCGCCCCGAGGAGCTTGTAGAACAGCAGCACGAGCGCGGGCCGGAAGCGCTTCCCGCCGCTCTCCACCAGATAGCGCCCCAGGTCCGACACCACCGGGACGGAGGAGGTGAGCCGCTCCGCGAGCACCCGCTCGACCTCTTCGAGGTCCCCGCGGAGGTGGGCGGCTCCGGCGGCCAAGAGCGTGGAGGGGCTCATGGGCAGTCGTTTACGGTCTCCGGTCCCCGGTTGATGTGCGCGTCGATAAACGCCCGGATGCGTTCCTCGTCGAACTCGTCCAGGAGGTCGATCCGCCCCCAGGCCGTGAGCGCGATCCGCTTCTCCGCGATCTCGTCGAGGGAAAGCCCGGCGCGCTCGCGGACCCGCTCCGAGAGCATGAAGCTGTAGGGATAGGGGGCCAGGATGAGTCGGCAGTACTTCACCTCCGCATCGCGCAGGCGCTCGACGAGGTCCGTCAAGTTATAGATGAGGTCCTCGTCGGCCCCGAGCGCCCCCGAGGTGCGGTATTGAATCACCACACCCCCGTGCTCCAGGTTGTGGAGCTGCAGCTCGTGCGGTACGGGCTCCTCGTGAATCCCGTAGGCCGCTTGGGCCGGGGAGTGGCACCCGGACGTGGGCGGGCGGCTGTTGTACCCCCCGAGGGTGCACTCCGGGGTGTGCCCCCGCCCCTGGATGGGGACCGCGTACCCGGGAGCGCTCCCGTAGATCAGCCCCAAAAGCTGGAAGACCCCGTATCCGATCGCCAGGAAC
>JALUUA010000324.1 GCA_027021605.1 Candidatus Bipolaricaulota bacterium
GGCAACGCGCCGGAGCTCGGCCGGAGCCCTCCGAACCGCCTTACTCGCGGCGAACCTTCGATTGGACCGGGAAACGTGCACGTTGGACCGGTACGGCCATCAGGCGGCGCGTTGGCCGGGAAACGTACCCGTTGGGCCGAGAATAGCGGTCAGTTGGGCCGGGAATGGCACGCAAGGTGGAGCGGGCGTGGCACGGGAGGTCTTGCGCGGATGTCCGTGGTGCCGTATCTTTTCTACGGTAAATTTATTACTAGGAGCGCCATGAGCACGGCAGCGCAACCAGATCTCCAGCCGGGGCGGGCCTACCGCACGCGGGACCTGCGCCAGTGGAGCGCCAACCCGACGCGCCTAGCCAAGAGGCTCGTGCGCGAGGGGAAGCTGCATCAAGCCGCCCACGGCCTCTTCTACGCCCCCGTCCCGAGCCGCTTCGGCCCGGCGCCGCCGGAGGAGACCGAGCTCCTCCGCGCCTTCTTCGCGGGCAGCCCGTTCATCATCAGCGGGCCGCCGAGGTGGAACGCCCTGGGCCTGGGAGCGACGGCGATGTTCGCCACCACGCTGGTCTACAACACGAGGCGCACCGGTGAGTTCACCTTCGACGGGCAGCGCTACCTGCTCCGGCGCGTCCTCTTTCCCGAGAACCCGCCGCCCGAGTACTTCGTGGTCGACCTGATCCAGCATCGCGACATGGCCGGCGTCTCGCTCGCCGAAGTCGAAGAGCGCCTGATCGCCACCTTGAAGCTGGGGCGCTGGGACCGGGAGCTTCTTCACGAGATGGCCGAGCGGTACGGCACCAAGGCCACCTTGGCGCTCGTGGAGCGGTGCCTCGCTGCGGCAGGCGAGGCGTCATGAGCTTCGTGCACGAGGATCCCCACTTCGAGCAGCTGCTGGGGATCGTCGCTCGGGAGACGGGAATCGCCGAGGCGCTCATCGAGAAGGACTACTGGGTGGCACACACACTCTGGGCGCTCCACGAGACCGGCCTCGACATCTGGTTCAAGGGGGGAACGTCGCTCTCCAAGGGCTTCGGCCTCATCCAGCGCTTCTCCGAGGACCTGGACCTGATGATTCAGCCGGGCGCGGTGACGAGCCTGCCGAACGTGAAAAGCTGGACGAGCGCCAACAAGGGGCCTGTTGCCCAGCGTCAGGCCTTCTACGACGCACTCGCAGACGCGCTCGTCGTGTCTTCCGTCC
>JALUUA010000325.1 GCA_027021605.1 Candidatus Bipolaricaulota bacterium
GCATGGTGGCGATGTCCGCGCCCACCCGGGCGGCCTCGACGACGTGGCGGGGATGTCGCAGGCTGGCCGCCAACACCTCGGTCTCGATCCCGTAGTTGTCGAAGATCTGGACGACCTGGGCCACCAGATCGATCCCGTCGCCGCTTACGTCGTCGAGCCGACCCACAAACGGGGACACGAAGGCCGCGCCCGCCTTGGCGGCCAACAGCGCCTGGGAGGGGCTGAAGATGAGGGTCACGTTCACGGGGATGCCCTCCTGTCGCAGGCGCTTGGTCGCCCGCATCCCCTCCGGGGTCATGGGGATCTTCACGACGATGTTCTCGTGGATCTCGGCCAGCTCTAACCCCTCGCGGAACATCCCCTCGGCGTCCGTGCTCACCACCTCAGCGCTGACGGGGCCGTCCACCACCCGGCAGATCTCCTCTAAGATCTCCCGAGGCCCCTTGCCCGTCCGCTCCATCTCCTTGGGGAGCAGCGTGGGGTTGGTCGTGACCCCATCGAGGACCCCCCAGCTCACCGCCTGCTCGATCTCCTCCAGGTTCGCCGTGTCCAGAAAGATGTCCATCTTCCTGCCTCCCTTTATGCTGCGCTGCGTAAGGCTTACGGATCTTCCCGCAACCGCCGCATCGTGTTCAAGTTTACCCGATCCATCTCGGAGTCGAGCTTCTCGCTCTCCTCGTCGGCCTTGGGCGTCTCGAGGATGAACGGCAAATCCCGCAGTTGGGGATGGTTCACCACGAGCCGGAAGCCCTCCAGCCCGATCTGTCCGCGCCCGATGTGCTCGTGGCGATCTTTCCGTGAGCCTAAGGGGTGCTTCGAGTCGTTGGCGTGGACGAGCACCAACCGTTCCAGACCGAACGCGCGCTCCATCTCTTCGAGCATCCCTTCGAGCCCCTCGGGGGTGCGGAAGTCATACCCCGCGGCGAAGCCGTGGCACGTGTCGAAGCAGACCCGAAGCCTCTCGGAATGCTTGACATTATCGAGGATAAACCCCAGCTCTTCAAATCGGGCCCCCAGGGACGTCCCCGTCCCCGCGTCGTTCTCCAGCACGATCGTCACCCGGGGGAAGCGCTCGGCCTCGGGGCTTTCGAGCACCTCGTCGAGGGCGCGGACGATCCGCCGGAGCCCCTCCTCCACGCCCCGCCCGAGGTGGGCGCCCACGTGGGTGTTGACGTGCTCGATCCCCAG
>JALUUA010000326.1 GCA_027021605.1 Candidatus Bipolaricaulota bacterium
AAATCACCACACCTTGAGCGATTTCCGAGTAGGGCATGGCAAAGCTCTGGACGACCTGATGACGCAGGTGCTGGCCGTTCTGATGCGCCAGGGTCTGGTGAAGTTGAATCGCGTGGCGCAGGACGGGATGCGCGTCCGGGCGAGTGCTGGCGCTGCTTCGTTCCGCCGTGAAAAGAGCCTGAAGGCGTGCTTGAAGGCTGCTCGCAAGCAAGTGGAACGGGCGAAAAGGGAGTCGGATAGGCCGGATTCGCAGCGTAGTGCACGAAAACGAGCCGCGGCGATGCGGGCCGCTCGTGATCGTGAGGAGCGGATTCGCCGCGCGCTGGCGGAGCTCCCGCAGGCGCGGGCCACCAAGGCGAGGAATGGGAAGGACAAGGATCAGGCGCGAGTGTCGACGACCGACCCCGAAGCACGGGTGATGAAGATGGGAGACGGAGGCTTCCGGCCGGCCTTCAACCTCCAGTTGGCAACAGACACCGAGAGCCGAGTGATCGTAGGCGTGGGGGTAACGAACTCGGGTAGCGACAAGAACCAGATGGAGCCGATGCTCGAGGATGTGGCGAGGCGCACGGGAAGCCGGCCCAGGGAAATGCTTGTCGACGGTGGTTACACGAAGCTGGAAAGCATCGAGAAAGCCAGTGAACAGGGTGTGACGGTGTACGCTCCCCTTCCGGCGCCCAACAAAGAGGGAGTCGACCCCCACGATCCCAAGAGAACCGACAGTCCAGCGGTCGCGGCATGGCGCATCCGCATGGATAGAGCGAAGAGCAAGGAGATCTACAAGGAGCGAGCAGCGACGGCCGAAACGGTCAACGCGGACCTGCGAACGTGGCGGGGACTGGACCGGCTCGTAGTCCGAGGCATCCCTAAGGTCACCAGCGTGCTGCTATGGGCGGCGATCACCTACAACGCCCTGCACTGGAGCGCCGCCACCGCGGTCACCTGAGGGGCCTGGGAGCCTGAACCGGCCCTCGGAGCCCTGCCGGGCGCCTCCAGGGCCCGGACTCGGGCATCCAGAGCGTCGAGCCCCCCCAGTCCACCGATGAGTACCCTTAGTCCCGTCGCTCCGTCACCCCGCCTCTCCGGGTGGGGTGCAGGTCCATTCCTTCACGAGCTCTGAGGCCGCCCGCGGGCCCGCCCGGGAGACGCCCCAGCGGGAACCCCAAAGAAACGACGACCTGAGGGAA
>JALUUA010000327.1 GCA_027021605.1 Candidatus Bipolaricaulota bacterium
TCGATCCGCTGACCGGGGCCGTCGCCGCGGCGGCCGGCGGGGAGGGGCTGCTGGAGTGGAGAAGCGCTGCGGACGAAGAGGAGGCTGCCGAACTCTGGCGGGTGCGCAAGGCCCTCTCCCCCGCCCTGCGGAACGCCGCTCCCCGGAAGATCAACGAAGACGTGGTGGTGCCGGTCTCCCGCATCCCCCACCTGATCGAGGGCCTGCGCCGTCTCTCGGCCCGCCATCGGATCCTGATCGTCAACTTCGGACACGCCGGAAACGGCAACATCCACGTCAACCTGCTCTTCGACCCCTCCAACCCCGGAGAAGAGGAGAGGGCCGGCGCCTGTCTCGACGCCCTCTTCGATCTGGTGCTGGATCTCGGCGGCAGCCTCTCGGGGGAGCACGGGGTGGGGAGGGAGAAGCGGGAGTTCGTCTCCCGGGAACTCTCGGCGACAGCGCTCTCGCTGATGCGGGGCATCAAGAGGGAGTTCGATCCGGATGGGATCCTCAATCCCGACAAGGGCCTGCCCGACAGGGGCAGGGGCTGAGAGACCCTACTTGACCACCTTGAGCGAGGGGCGGGAGCCCTTCGAGGGAGGCTCGGGCGTGTCGTCGCCGGGGGGTGGCGACTCCTCTTCCGGCGCAAAGACCATGCCCCGGTTGTTCTCCCGGGCGTAGATGGCGATGATCCCCATCACCGGGACCACCAGGTGGCGCGCCACCCCGGCGAAACGGGCACTGAACACCACCTCCTCGTTGCCCAGATCGAGCCCCTGAACCGCTCCCGGCGCGATATTGAGGACGATCTGCCCCTCCTGCACATGCTCCTGCGGAACCTCCACGCCGGGATGTCCGGCATCCACCAGGATGTAGGGGGTGAGACCGTTGTCGACGATCCAGTCGTAGAGGGCTCGCAACATGTAGGGACGGCTGGGGGTCATGGCGCTGGAGGGCGGGGCTAATCCACCATCTCCCGTTCCGCCTCGGTGAGGCTGGCCTGGAAGGATTCGCGGCCGAAGAGCCGCTCCATGTAGGCGCGCACTCCCTTGGCCTGGGCGGGCAGCTCGACACCCCAGGCGGGAAGCCTCCAGAGCAGCGGGCCGATGAGACAGTCGGCGAGACTGAACTCGTCGCTCAGGAACCACGGCTTGAAGGCGAACACCTCGTCGGCGGCGGCGATG
>JALUUA010000328.1 GCA_027021605.1 Candidatus Bipolaricaulota bacterium
CGCTCACGGCGAAACGAGGATCTCTACGGCAGCGGCGGCCACCGCGATCGCGTTCTCCTCCCCCCGCTTGAGCCCTCTTGGGGTTACTTTTTCGGAGCGCCCCCGGTGGACGACGACGCCCGTAACGCACCCCGCCCGCAGCCCGAACGCCGAGGCCATCGTAAGGAGCGTGGCCGCCTCCATCTCGTAGGCCAGGACGTTCAGCGCCCGCCACTCGTCTAGGGACCCCTGAAGGGCCCGCGGCACGTAGCCCGAGAACGAGTCCCGGCGCTCCTGGCCGGGGTAAAACGTCGCCGTGGATGCCAAGATCCCTACGCGATGGGGCTTTTTGAGGGAGCGGGCAGCCGCAACGAGGGCGCTTAGCACTTCGGGGTGGGCCACGGCGGGGTACTCGATGGGGGCGTACTGTACCGAGGCTCCGTCGAGGCGCACGGCCCCGGGGGCGATCACAACGTCTCCCACCCGCACCTGGGGGGAGATCCCGCCGCAGGTGCCCACCCGCAGAAACGTCTCCACCCCCAACCGGGCCAGCTCCTCGACGGCGATGGAGGTCGACGGCCCCCCGATCCCCGTGGAGACGACCAGCACGGGCTCTCCCCGGACGTGCCCCAGATACGAGCGATACTCCCGGTGGAACGCCAGCTCTTGGGCCTCGGGGTCGAGGCTGTAGGCGATGCGGGGGACCCGGCCCGGGTCCCCGGGCAGGAGCGCGATCCTCGCGCCCCGGGTCTGCTCCCCGTCCAGGTCCAGGTGGTAGACCCGCCGGGGAGCCCGCTCCCGCCTGCGGCTGCGGCTGCGGCAGCCCATCCCCTTCCCCGTCCCGTCCTCCCGTTTGCCCGCCTCAGCCCATCAGAAGTGAACGAGCACGCCGACGCTCAGCTCGATCGCGGAGACAACCAGCGATGTGTTCCCGAACGCGCCTCCAAACGTGGGGTCCTGGATGTGCAGCACCGGCTGCGGCATCGTCTCGTACACGACGTCGAGGAAGAGCCCGATGGGGGCGACCTGGACCTCGATGCCCGCGCGGATCAGGGTGCTCAACAGAAAGCCCCCCGAGGGCGCCGCGCCCACCTCGACGGGGAAGACGCCGAGCCCGCCCCCGATGTAGAAGATCGCGGGCGAGGGCGTAAAGGCGATCAGCAGGGACTCCCGCAGCGAGGTG
>JALUUA010000329.1 GCA_027021605.1 Candidatus Bipolaricaulota bacterium
GATCTTGAGGGGGTCCTCTTCTACGGGCTCGACTACGCGGGGCGCCGCGGGGTCCCGCTTCCGGAGATGGAGCCTGACTCCGTGCTGGTGTGCCACCAGATGCTCGACCGGGTGCGCTCCGACGGGGAACTTCGACTGGAAGACCTCTGGGGATCGGGAGCGCGCTTCGTGCTCCTGGGGGACTACCACGAGCACGAGGTCTGGCGGGAGGGCCGACAAATTGTTACGTACCCAGGGAGCACGGAGCGCTGGCAGCTCAACGAGCGCCGCCCCCGGGGGGTGAGTCTCATCGACTTGGAGACCGGCCAACTCGACCGCCGGGAGCTGCGCACCCGGCACTTTGAGTACATTTACCCCGAGGAAGACCCCCTCGAAACCCTCAGGGCGAAGCGTAATCGCCTTGAGGGGGCCGTCGTCTGCGTCTACTTGAGGGGTAGAAGCCACCGGGTCCAGGAGATCGAGGAGCAGGCGCGGGAGTATGGGGCGCTTGCCGTGCGGGTGCGGGACGTGCAAGACTCGGAGCAAGAAGAGGACGGCGAAGAGGATAGCGAATCGCCTCCGGTGCAGCTGGAATTCGGCAACCTCGACGCGCTGCTCTCGGAGCGCCTTGCGCAGCTGGAGCTCTCTCCCGAGGCGCAGGCCATCGACCAAGTGATCCGCGATCCCAAGATCGCCGACTCCCGAGTGGATGGGGAAGTAACCCGCCTTCTGAGTTCATAACCCAAGGACCAAGCAAAGCCGTTGGGTGAGAACGCCTTCCCAAGTTGTCTCGTTCAGCTCAAACTGCAGCCCGTTTCCAAGCTTCCCTTGACAAAAACTCTGACACTTTTATACTCACAAAAGGTGATGACCATGGAGGTGACAAAATCTACCCGGGAGTTGAGTCGACAGCTTACGAAGCTCCTGCGCAAAGTTGCGGAGGAGGGGGCGGAGATCACGATTACCTCACGGGGGAAGCCCGTGGCCGTTCTGTGTCCCTACGAGCGCTATCATAAACTACGGCGCCGAGGGGCCTTGGAGCGGCTGATGGAGCTGGCCGAGGAGCACCTCACCGGGCTCACGCTGGAAGGGACGTACCACGAGGCTCGAGAGGAGCTGGAAGCCCGATGAGCACGAAAGCCGTTGTGGATGCCTCGGTGATCATGGCGGCCCTCCTTCCCG
>JALUUA010000330.1 GCA_027021605.1 Candidatus Bipolaricaulota bacterium
ATGAGCGAGGAGCGCCAGGACTTCCTCAGCGCCGTCGAGCACCTTCAGAAGGCCCTCGAACGGATCCCCGAGGGGCGGCGGGAGCGCAACCAGGCCCGGGTGCGCCTGGCGCAGGCGTACCTCGAGCTCGCCCGCCTCGGCGACGAGGAGGCCCGCAAGGAGAACCTCCAGAAGGCCCAAGCGCTCCTGACGGAGCTCCTCTCCGAGCTCTCGGAGGCGGATCGGCTCCTCGTCGAGGTGTACGCCACCCTGGGGGACGTCTACCTGGAGCAGGGGGACTACTCCCGCGCCCAGGAGGCGTACCGGGAGGCCGTCCAGCGGAGCAACGCCGTGGCCTACGAGCTCAAGCTGGGGAAGGCGTATCTCGCCGACGGGAAGCTCGAGGAGGCCCAGAGGGCGTTCGAGAACGTGTTGGACCGGGACCCGGGCTCGATCGAGGCCCTGACCGGCCTCGGGGACGTCTATTACGCCCAAGGGGACACGGAGAAGGCCCTGGAGAGCTACCGCGAGGCCCTCGACCGCGGCCGCGACTTCGAGACGCGGCGCGAGGCCGCGCAGAAAATCCTGGAGATCGACCCCGACGACCTCGATACCCGCTTTAAGCTCGCGTATCTTTACACCCAGGAGCGGGTGCTGAGCAGCGCCATCGAGCAATACAAAGCCATCCTGGAGCGCGACCCCGAGTCGTGGAAGGCCTACCAGGGGCTCGGGGAAGTTTACTCGCTAAGACAGGAGTACGAGCTGGCCAAGGACAGCTTCCGCTCCGCGATCCGGCTCGACCCGCCCCTCGAGGACAAGATCTCCCTCTACGAGCAGCTGATCGAGGCCGAGCAGGCCCTGGCCGGACCGGATCAGCCCCTGGGGCCCGACGGCCGGGAGGCCCTCCTGGCGATCGCGGAGCTGTACGCCGAACAGGGTCGCACCACCAAGGCCCTCGACTACCTGCGCCGCCTCCAGGAGGAGTACCCCGACTTCCAGCCCGAGCGGGTCCAACAGCTCCTAGACGAGCTGCGCGGCGGCTCCTCCGAGTCCGAGGCCGAGACCGAGGCTGAGACTGGGACGGAGACGGAGACGGAAAACGAACCCAACTCGGAGGAGGAGTAGCGCCCATGGCGGGCCTGCGGGGGGAGGCGCGGGGGGGCGCGGGCACCGGGGCTTG